>JAFCZU010000121.1 GCA_019314185.1 Deltaproteobacteria bacterium
CTTGCCGCTCTTTTACAAAAGCTGGGCAACCCGGGCAACATGGGTATTTGCGTGGCCTGCTTTGAGAGAGACATCGCAGGAGCAATCGGGATTCATCGGGCGGCCGTGGTCCAGTACATGCGGCCTGAAATTATCGGGTTTGTCTTGGGCTCTTTGATCGCCGCTTATATTTTCAAGGAGTTTCGGTCCCGTACCGGCTCTGCTCCTATTGTCCGGTTCGTGTTAGGGGTCTTTGCCATGATTGGAGCGCTGGTTTTTTTAGGGTGTCCATGGAGAGCCCTGCTGCGATTAGCCGCTGGTGATGGAAATGCCATTTTCGGCCTGCTTGGTCTAACCGGCGGTGTCTGGATAGGCACCCTCTTTCTCAAAGGCGGATATAACCTGGGACGTACTAAAAAGACACACACCTCGGTGGGGTGGCTATTACCCCTGATCATGTCAGGTTTTCTAATATTAATGTTTATCTTCCCGCAAATTAAGTGCGATCCTAAGAGTGGGGTTCTGTTTTACAGTCTCAAAGGCCCCGGCGCTATGCATGCTTCCCTGATTATCTCTCTGGCGGCCGGACTTGCCATAGGATTCTTAGCGCAGAGAAGCCGTTTTTGCACCATGGGAGCTTTGCGCGATCTGATTCTCTTTAAGCAGACACATCTTCTTTCAGGAATTATCGCCCTTGTGGTTGCCGCTTTTATCGTAAATATCATATTAGACCAATTCCATCCGGGATTTGCCAAACAGCCGGTAGCCCATACCATGCAAGTTTGGAACTTTGGCGGAATGGTCCTTGCCGGCCTTGCATTTGCTCTTGCCGGAGGATGTCCGGGGAGGCAGCTATTCCTTGCAGGAGAAGGTGACGGAGATGCAGCTATTTTTGTTATTGGGATGATTTCCGGCGCAGCCTTTGCACACAATTTCGGTCTGGCCAGTTCACCGAAAGGTGTTGGGCCTCACGGCATTGCGGCGGTTATTGTTGGTCTTATAGTCTGTTTGTTTATTGGTTTTACGATGAGAAAAAAAGTAAGTTAAGGAGGATAACATTATGAGTATAATTGTTGATGCCGGAGGACTCTCCTGTCCTCAACCGGTCATGATGACTTTAAATAAAATCAAGGAGATTAAACAAGGAGAAATACTAATAAAGGTGGATACAGACACCTCAAAAGAAAACGTGAGCCGGGCCGCGCAAAGCCAGGGATGGAAGGTTGCCGATGTTCAGAAAAATGAAGGAGGATATCAGCTTACGATTAAAAAAAATTAAGGAATTAAGGAATTAAGGAATTAAGGGATTAAAAAGTTAGAGCGAAGCGATTCCAACAATCAACAATCATAAATCATCAATCCAAAGTGGGGATTAAGAATTGTCATTTTTTAAATTTTTAAAACCGAAAAAAGAAAAAAAAGCCCCTGAGTCTAATCAGGACAGGGGTATATTGGTCTTTGAAAATACCAGCGAGGTAATTCAGGCTGAAAATATTCTGAAGACTGAAGGATGGAAAATACGGGTAATGGGGCCGCCGCCCGAGATTCAGAGCGGCTGCGACCTGGTTATCGAATTTCCTCTTATTGAAGAACTGAACATTATAAGAACCCTTAAGGAAGCAGGAGTTGTTCCGAGAGAAATAGTTCCTGTCGGCAGCCCCTTGCTGAAACCTGTAAATCTTTTTCATATCAAGGACTTTGGCCAACACCTTATGGTTCGGGCAGCTAATATGAAGTTAACCATTGACAAGGATACAAAAATCATCGTGAATATATCGGGCGGAGGGTGTCCTGATGTCCCCTATCTAGCTCAAGAGATGGTCGGCAAGTCACTAAAAAATGCGCCCAGGCCAGGGGAAATCGGCCATACTCTCTGCGGCTATGCTCTTGAGCTTGCCTTTGAGGAGATAAATCGTCAATGCTTGCAGTAGTCGGAACCATTCCCGATCAAAATTTTCCTCTTATAGCAGGAAAAATCACTCTGGATGGAAACAGGATATGTATCGAAGGGAAAAAGGTTGATGTAAACCGTGGGACACCTGCGCTTCTCGCCGCAGCATACAAAGCAGGAGAAGCGCTGGGCCGGATGGAACTTTTCGGATATCTTGTCGGTGATATCGGCCTTGGAGACGGCAGCAGGCGGCTTTATGAATATTTAACCGAAAATCTGGAGCATCTGAGTTTCTCGGCCATTACATTTCACTACCTTCAACCTGATGTTGACTGGCATAACAGGGTGCTGTTCGCTCTAAAAAAAATGGCAAAACGTCCTGTCTTGATCGCTGATGCCGGGTTTATGTATGCTGCCAAGATGAGCGGACAGTCTCAGGAGTATGATCTTTTCACCCCTGATATAGGGGAACTGGCCTTCCTGGCAGATGAAACAGCGCCCCATCCGTTCTACACCAGAGGTTTTATACTACATGAGGAAAACCGAGTGCCGGATCTAATTGCGCGTGCATATGAGCACAATAATGCCTCGCAATCACTTCTGATCAAGGGAGAAAAAGATTACCTCGCCAACCGGCATGGAATTCAGGCGGCTGTCAACGGTTATGTAGAAAATGCCTTGGAGGCTATAGGAGGAACCGGTGATACACTTACCGGCATTGTAGCAGCCTTGATTGAATCAGGTATGGAAATCAGCGACGCCGCGATTATTGCTGCAAAAGCGAATCGATTAGCCGGGCATTATGCCCGGCCGACTCCGGCTACCCAGGTAATAGAAATTATACAACAGATACCCGGAGCGCTGGAGGAAATTTTAGAGGAGAAGGCAGCCGCCATAAAATGAAGTTTATCTTTGTTTGTCCTGAGCACAACAAGATTTTTGAGAGTGATCGCTTCAGGATCATAGACGATCGAGGAATTTTGACAGACGGCTCCGGCAACAAAACCTGGGATGCAAAGGTTGAACTTTTATCTTCATGTCCATTTTGTAGAAGTAAACATATTTTTGACGTAAATGAACTTACGTGCCCGTTTACTTAGTACCTGAACGAAAACCCCTGGTTCCGAGCGGTCATTGCGAGAAACATAATTCAGGAGGTTTCGTTCAGGCACTATTTAGGGTTAAGGAGAAAAAATGAAAGAGATCGACGCCAGAGGGCTTGCCTGTCCGGCCCCGGTATTGCAGACAAAAGCAGCTATCGAAGAAGCAAATACGAATGTAATCAAAGTTATCGTTGACAATGAGGCTTCCAAACAAAATGTTTGCAGGTTTTTAGAATCCCGAAACTTTGAAACCTCTGTACAAAAGGAGGGGAACGATTTTCTTATTGCTGGAAAGCGTGAAGGGGGCATTACTCCTGAAGTTTCAATTGACAAGAAAGCAAAAACCGATACAAAGAAAATCATGGTCATGCTGGCTACTGACCGCATGGGCTTTGGCGATGACGAACTTGGTTTAAAACTCATGATCAGCTATATCAAGACTCTGAAGGAAATTGGACCTGAACTGTGGCGGCTGGTTTTTGTGAACAACGGCGTTAAACTGACAATTGAAGGTTCAGAGGTATTGCCTGTTCTGAAAGACTACGAAAAAGACGGGCTTCATATCATGGTCTGCGGAACATGCCTTACCCATTTCAATCTGCTTGATAAAAAGCAGGTGGGAGAGACAACTAATATGCTGGACATAGTTACAGCCATGCAGTTAGCCGATAAGGTGATTAATATATAAGGAGAAATAACCATGAAATTCAAAGCAAAACTATTTTTACTTAGTATTGTAACCCTTTTACTCGCGGGAAATTCATTTACTTTTGCAGGGGATCTGGATCGGTTTGAGGGTGTGAAAGGGACTCTCATGATTGCAGGTGGAACTGCCCACATACCTGTAATGAAAGATGCTGCAAAAAGGATTATGAAGACAAACCCTGATATCAAGATTACCATTGCCGGAGGTGGTTCAGGCGTGGGTATCAAGCAGGTGGGTGAAGGGCTTGTAGACATAGGAGATTCGGGAAGGAAAGCAACAGATGATGAAATAAAAAGATATGGTTTGAAGATGTTTAAATTCGCCATAGACGGAATCGCCGTTGTTGTTAATTCAAAAAACCCTCTATTAAAAATGAGCAAAAGTCAGATCATTGATATCTTCTCCGGAAAAATAAATAACTGGAAGGATTTGGGATTTAAAGACAGGGGCATTAATGTATATACACGTGATGCTTCAAGCGGCACGAGAAAGGTATTCTGGAAGAAAGCATTAAACAAGGGGGAAATCACAAAATCGGCCAACTTTGTAAAATCCCACGGCGCCATGAAATCGGCCATAAACATTGACCCTTACGGGATTGGCTACATCTCAATAGGCTTCCTCGACGATACTGTGTCTTCTGTCTCTTTAGACGGTATTGCACCTACCCTTGAAAAGGTTAGAAAGGGAGATTACAAGATAGCAAGAGGCCTTTATATGAATACTAAAGGGGAACCTGCCGGATTGACCGGTCTGTTTATAGATTACATCATGAGCAAAGAAGGCCAAAAAATCGTGGCAGAAAATGGATATATTGCTGTCAAATAATGAAACCTTTTGTTGAAAAATGCGCTGAAAAGGGTTTTCTTCTCAGCGCAGTGTTCAGCGCCTCCATAACCATCTTTATCCTTTCTTTTATGCTTTTTTTCAGTCTCCCGCTTTTCAAGGGGGATGATATCACCCGATTTTTCACTCTGGGGTGGAACCCTTATGAAGGCAAATTCGGTATACTCCCGATGATGGCCGGAACCGGGATTATTGCTTCTCTATCCCTTTTTATCGCCACACCTTTTGGAATAGGATGCAGTGCCCTGATCAGCGTTTTTTCCAATGGGAGTTTTGGCCGGTTCTTAAGAAAAGTTGTGGAGTTCATGACCGGCATCCCAACCGTCATTTATGGATTTGTGGCAATATTTCTTCTGGTACCGTTTATCAGGGAGATTTTTGAAAAGGGAACAGGGATGTGTGTGCTGAGCGCCTCTATCATGCTGGCCCTTCTTATACTTCCCACCATTGTGCTGTTTTTATCCGACGCCTTTAATTCCGTGCCTAAAAGCTATATCGATGCCGCAGATTCACTTGGCGCCACACCGGCGCAAAAGCTGGTTTACGTAATCATCCCTTATGCGTGGAAAGGAATGGTCTCAGGATTGGTTCTGGCAGCGGGAAGGGCTGTGGGAGATACTTTAATAGCTCTTATGATTGCAGGCAATGCGCTCCAGATCCCAACGGGATTAGATGATGCGGCCAGGACATTGACATCACACATAGCTCTTATTATTGCGAGCGACTATGAAAGTCCGGAGTTTAAATCGATATTTCTCTGCGGCCTGATACTATTTGCCTTTACAGCTGTAATTGTCCTTATCATGAGGTCGCTGGGGCATTTTAAAATCCTGGGGAAGAGATGAATCGTTTCATTCAATATTCAATTACGTTTTTTGCATGGATATCCGGGATCATTCTTGTCGCTTCCCTGACGATTCTTCTGGCTTTTTTAATTTATAAAGGCACTGGCTCCTTAAATTTATTCCTTATATTCGGGGAAACAAAACCAATGGACGCTCTTTTAATGAGAAAGGAGGTACTTGACGGCCTCTTCCCTGCAATAATCGGAACCATTTTACTGATTACCACCTCCATTATCTGGGCAATCCCTATAGGAATTGCCAGCGGCATCTATCTTGCGGAATACTGCGACCTTAAATGGAAACCTTTTTTCAGTTTTATGCTTGATCTGCTGGCAGGGATTCCTTCCATCCTTATCGGCCTTTTTGGATTTACCCTTTCGATTTTTCTCCACAGACACCTGTCAGAGCATATTTATCCCTGTTTTCTTATATCGAGCCTGGCGCTGGCCTGTCTTGTCCTTCCTTATATCATCAGGACCACAGAACAAGCCCTTGTTAATTTACCCTTTTCTGTCAGAACAACGGGACTCTCTCTTGGCGCTTCCAGGCTGCAAAACATTTTATTTATATTGATTCCATACAATCTTTCTCGTATCATCAGCGGGATTATTCTTGCAATAGGAAGATGCGCAGAGGATACAGCGGTTATTATGTTAACAGGAGTTGTGGCCATGGCCGGTATCCCCCACTCCCTGCTTGCAAAATATGAGGCCCTCCCCTTCTATATTTTTTATATTTCTTCGGATTACAATTCGCAGGAGGAATTGATGAAAGGGTTTGGGGCATGTATAATTCTGCTTGCTGTATGCGCTGTTTTTTTTACCCTCGCAAATATATTAAAAAGAAAGGCAACAATCAGATTCGCCACACATACATAGAAGAGCTGCAGAAGTGAAAGAATCAAAGATCAGGATAGATGGGCTTAAATTTTATTATAAAAAAAGAATGATCCTGAAGGAGATTAACGCAGAGCTGGAGGAAGGAGCGATTACCACTATTGTCGGCCCTTCCGGCGTTGGTAAGTCAACGCTGTTGATGGTTTTAAACCGCCTTTATGAGTCCATCCCGGATTGCAGGATTAAAGGCAGGGTGGAAATAAAGCTGAAGGGCAGGTATGTCGACATTCACAAATTGCCTGTTACCGTTCTAAGGAAACGAGTAGGGATGGTATTTCAGGCCCCGAATCCTCTGCCCATGAGTATCTATAAAAATGTTGCCTTCCCGTTAAAGTTAGCCAATGTTAAGGATAAAATAATTATTGAACAGCGGGTTGAAGAGACATTGAAAGATGCTTTTTTATGGGATGAAGTAAAAGACAGGTTAAACCGCCCGGCGCTTGAACTCTCCGGCGGACAGCAGCAAAGGCTGTGCATTGCCAGGGCTATGATTATGCAGCCTGAAGTACTTCTCCTGGATGAGCCGACATCTTCGCTTGATATGGAAGCGGCCTTAAAAATTACCCGTCTGCTGATCGATCTAAAGAAAAGGTGTACTCTTGTTGTTGTCTCACATTATGCTGATCTGACAAGAAGGATTTCGGATCATGTATTGACACTGAAAGATGGATATCTGTCCACAAACTCGAAGATAATGGCGGTAACTGAACAAAATAATACAACAGAAGATATCGAATAAGGAAGTAAACCATGGCAGATAAAAAAGAGCTTCGCCTTACCGAAACAGTTACAGGTTCAGGCTGAGCTTCTAAATTGCCTCCAGGGGACCTGGAGAGGGCATTGTGCGGAATGGAATTTCCGATTGATTCAAATCTTATCGTTGGTTTGGAGAGTGCGGATGACGCCGGAGTTTATAAAGTCACGGATGAGATCGCAATTATTCAGACCGTGGATTTTTTCACGCCGATCGTGGATGATCCTTACTGGTTCGGTCAGATAGCCGCGGCTAACGCTTTAAGCGATGTCTATGCCATGGGCGGTATTCCAAAAACGGCCATGAATCTTGTGGCGTTTCCGATAAAAGATATGGATATTTCCGTTCTCCGTCAGATCATCCAGGGGGGCATAGATAAGATGAAGGAGGCAGGTGTCGTTCTTGTGGGAGGCCACAGTGTCGAAGACAGCGAGCTGAAATACGGCCTGTCTGTCACCGGTTTTATCCATCCTGATCATATTCTTACAAAGAAGGGTTTCAAAGCCGGAGATTGTCTGGTGCTGACAAAGCCGCTTGGCACAGGTATAATCAACACCGCAATTAAGGGCGGACTTGCTTCAGATAAAGCCATAGAATTTGTTACACATCTTATGGCTTCACTTAACCGGGATGCAGCTCAAATAATGGAAGGGTTCCCTGTTCACGCATGCACCGATATTACCGGTTTTGGTTTGATAGGTCATGTTGCTGAAATGGTAATAGATTCCGGATTCGGAATCAGCCTCTGGTCTGAAAAAATACCGATAATTCCTGAAGCCTTTGATTATGCAGCAATGGGACTTGTGCCTGCCGGAGCTTACAAAAACAAGGAGTTCCGTGAAGGTATGGTCGATATTTCTCCCTCTGTAAAGCAGGCTGTTCTTGATATTATGTATGATCCTCAGACATCAGGAGGGCTGCTTATCTGTGTGGAAAAAGAAAGCGCAGACGCTCTGGTAAATGCATTAAAGGAAAAAGGGATAGATGATGCCGCAGTTATCGGAGAAGTTTTGTCCGAACCAAAAGGAAAAATAGTTGTAAGTTAAATTCGTAAAGAATCCTGGCCCAAAGAACCAGGTTTTTCAGGGCAAAATAAAAAGTCCAACCTACCAACTGAGTAACAACAACCAAATTTATAAGATTTTTCCTATTCCCAAGGCATTGGATTTACTTTGACACAATAATACCGTTGTTATGCTATTTTGATTAATTTACTCAAGTTTCGCACCCTTTAATCTATCCAAAGCGTTAGACGGCAAGGGTTAAAAATAAATTTTAAACCGAAATATACTGCCTGTGGTTTTTACAACGGCGCCAATCAATTAATATAAGATTGATGCTTGATACCTTAATTAAGGTAAATATGTTATATCTCCTATTTCGCTGTAAAAATGTTATTTTCAACCCTTACCGCCTTGATATTGATAGAAATCAAGGGTGCGAAACTTGAGAATTTATTTCCTTAGAACAAACACGATTAATTGCTAATATAAAAAATTCATTTTTTGTATTAGCAATTAACAAAGTTTTTAATGTATTCCAACAGATTTTAGAGACCTTACTGACTATATCAGAACATATCGCAAACGCTAAGTCTTCTTCAAATTGTATCCAGTTCTCACCCATTATTATTTGACCACATCAATAGCCGTTTCGATTGTAGATCGCATTATCTATCATTCACATATTTTTATGATTGGGCAGAGAAAGCTATCGGCAGAAACAAAAAATCAACTTGAACTTAGAACTCGCTCAAAAATAACTTTGTAGATTTGGTAGTGAATCAAAATTATTGTTCATTGATATATAGCTGAACGATTAAAGTTTTTAAAGGTGTATTTTTAAAATAATGAGAACTGCTTAATAAGTTCTTTACTTGATTTGTCTGAAACATTATTTATAATAAACAAATTATAGTTCACTAATGATGAACTTGCAAAAAGTCGCCATTCGGGTAGATCCCGGATCGAGTCAGAGGGGAGTATAGATGCTCTATAACTACTTGAAAAGACTGAATAGTTTTAACGCTTCACTATGTGCCAGGCTTTCGCCGGAATGACGAAAACGGTATTTCCCGACTTTTTACGAAGCCACAGCTAACAGAAGTGATACAAAATTCCAAAAAAGCTGAAAATGATATTCACTATTAAATCGGTATGGTTTATGCAGATATTTTGATTGATGGCTTCGTAAAAAGTCGAAAAACCACTTTTTACGAATTCATCTTTGTTGATAAACCCGTAAAAAATCCAACATACCCTTTAACCGTCATTCCGGTAAAAGCCGGAATGACGGAAATGGTTTCTTTGTAATATGAAAAAAAAATCGATCAGAGCTGCCCGATCATACTTTTCAATTGTGACACTAATCATTACACTTGTGGTTGGTTTTTCCCCCACCATGGCGATGGCCCAGCTCATGACAGAATGCTGTGTTGACTGCCACGTTGTTCACACATGGGAGGATCAAGCAGAAAGAAAGAAAGCTTCTGACAAGGCCTATGCCAGCGCTATTCATGGCGCGGGAAGGGCTTACACTAAGCAATTGCTGGAAGAAACCTGTGAAAGGTGTCATGCAGATGCAAACAGCCATGCTTTTGCCAAGTCCGGGCTGAACACCGTTCCAATTGTAAAAAATGCGGCAGAACCTGAAAACCCCTTGGCCGGCGGCAATTTTTACTACAGTTCAGGCAAGTTACACTTTAAAAAAGCGGGCGGTTCCTGCACCTCGTGTCACAGGGACGTCAGACATCATGGCACCGATGCTGGATATCGTTTTCTCGGACCGGATATCAAAGGAATTGGAGACCCCCTGTACGAACATGGTGAGGGTCATAATATATATCAAAGCGGCGATCAGTACTGTATTGCATGTCACGCTGACTTTTGCGGTTCTGAAAATCAGGCATCCGACTCTGGATGGGTTCGCCATCCCACAAATACGCTGCTTCCAATGAATGGCGAATATGCAGGATATGAGGTTTACAGAAAAGATATTCCTGTGTCTTATCCTGACCCCAAAAAACCTGAAAGATCTACTGCCAGGGTCATGTGCCTGTCCTGCCACCGCCCTCACGGCACACCAAATCTCTATCTGCTCAGGTGGGATTATAAAACTATGGTGGCGGGAGGCGGAGATAAATCAACGGGATGTTTTGCCTGCCATGCAACAAAAGATACAGAGAAATAGAGTAACGGTTCACGGTTTTTCCTAACAGTCTTCAACCTTCAGTCTAAACAGCTTCAGCTTGACTATGTGAGAGGTCTCAATAAATGATCAATGTTTTTGTTGTCTGCAATTGCCAAATCCTTTTAAAGATGTTAGCCCAGCATCTCTCATCCTTTGATGACATCAACCTCATTGAAATGTCCTATAACAAAATCGAACAAGAAGAGCCCCTGAAAAAAACAGATCTGGAATTATCACGAAAACCGGATATAATCCTTTTTGCAAGCGGGACTCTGTATCCAAAACTCAAGAAGAAACTCCAGTGCATAAGAAAACGCTTTCCAGACCCTGCAATCATCTTTCTTTCTTTAGAGTCAGAACAGGAAAACATGGAGTTTGATGTGGTCAAATGGGGTGTCAGGGGATTTTTGAGTTCTACAGTACCTGCAGAAATCCTGATTGATGCTGTAAGAAGATGTTATGCGGGTGAAATATGGGCAAGCAGAAAGTTTACCAGCAAAATGATGAATGATCTGGAAGAAGAAAAACAGTTTGCCAACACCCATATATCAAAACAGGAAATACCGGGCCAATTGACGAAGCAGGAAGTCAACGTAATCATGTTGATAGCTTCAGGTTTAAGCAATGCCGAAATTGGCAAAAAGCTGTTCATCAGTAAAAACACGGTAAAAACTCACATAAACAGAATATTTAAGAAAATCAACGTAAAAAACCGCCTCCAAGCCGCTATGTGGGCATCCGAACACCTTTTGGATTGTTGATTGTTGATTGTCTGACCTCTGACCTCTGACCTCTGACCTACGCTCTACGACCAGATTAAAATTAAATAAATTGACATAGTTCAATACTTAATCTATAAATAAATATATGATAAGATTAAATATACATGAAGCAAAGACACATCTTTCTAAATATCTTGAAGAACTGGCCGGAGGTGAAACTATCATCTTATGCAAAAGGAATATCCCTATTGCAGAAATCAGGCCGATTCGTCCGCACAGAGAGTATAAACGCCCTATAGGCTTGGCAAAAGGTGAATTTGAAGTTACCACTGAATTTTTCGAGCCACTGCCGGATGAAATGCTTGCCGCCTTCAATGGGTGATAAAATATGAAAATACTCTTGGATACCTGTGCATTTCTTTGGATTATTACTGATGATCCAAAACTTTCACAACAGGCCAGAAAACTGTTTATTGATCTGGAAAACGAAGTTTATCTCAGTGTTGCTTCAACTTGGGAAATCGCTATTAAATACAAGCTTGGCAAATTGCCGCTTCCACAACCACCGCAACAATATATCCCTTCTAAACGGAAACAGCATGACATAGACAGTCTTCCATTGGATGAAGACGCAACATTATACCTGACTAAACTGCCCGATCTTCATAAAGACCCTTTTGACAGGATTTTAATATGTCAGGCTGTTGTCGCCGGATTAATGATATTGACACCTGACGAGCTTATCACACAGGATCCTGTTCGATCAGTATGGTAATACAATTGCTCCCTGACTTCTGATCTCTGTTTTTTCTATCCAACCCTCCAAGATTCCGTCAGGAATCCATCCATTCATTCCGCACTTTAATCTTCTAATCTTCTCACCTTCCAACCTCCATACTTTCTTGTTCTTTTCATTCGACGTTGAACGTTCGATGTTCGATGTTGGACGTTCATCTTTTAATCCCTCTGACCTCCGACCTCTGACTTCTGACTTCTGACTTCTGACTTCCAACCACCGCCCTCCGCCCTCCGACCTCTGACCTCCGACCTCCGACTTCTGACTTCTGACCTCCGACCTCCGACTTCTGACTTCTGACTTCTGACTTCCGGCCTCCGCTCACCCGTACAACCAAAGTATTACTAATCCAAAAAGATAATACCTGAAATATACAACTAAAAATACATCTCTAAGGTAATTGATTATTTGTTTATATTAATGTAATTTTTTAAAAAAATGATAATTTCATAAAAAATCGAAAAATCGCTTTAACCTAACACATAACACTTGATGAATTCGTTTTTTTATGAATTCATCAAACATGAGATGGAATAAAATGAAAAAAACAGTGACAAATATAGCTGTTGCGCTGGCAGCCGCAGTTCTGATCGCTGTTTTTTGTGGTCCGGCCGCAGCCAAAGTAACCGGCGTTTGCAGCAACTGTCACACCATGCACAACTCGCAGAACGGCGCGGTTATGGCGAACGGAGGACCTCATGCGACCCTTTTGATGAATAACTGTGTGGGGTGCCATTCCAGCGTCGATTCAAGCACAACTTATGATCTCGGTGGTTCTAACGTGCCTGTTGTAAACTATACAGGCGGCGAACCAACGGATTATCTTGCGGGCGGTAATTTTTACTGGGTTGCCGATAATGGCGGCAATGATGATGCCAAAGGTCATAATGTACTTGGAGTAGCAGGCGTTGATACGCTTTCAAAGGCTCCTGGTGGCCAAATTAGCGGCACATGTCTGGTAGGTGGATGTCACGGTTCTTTGGCAAAGGAGAATACCCGTATCCCTGAACTTGGAAGCGGGTGCGAAGGGTGCCACCTGCAGGTCAGGCATCATGCAGATGACAGGACTGATCTGGTGACAGGAGGTTACCGGATAACAACCGCTGAACAAGGATGTTACCGCTTCCTGGTTGCGCATTCAGGTGACAACCATGTTAAAGATTTTGGTGTTTGTGGGATTGAGGATGGTGACTGGCAACAACTGTCTAAAGCATCTGAAACTAAACATAACGAATATATTGGCGTAGATGGAGACAATAACACCTATATAAATCTAAGTCCCTCCAACCCAACAATAACTGCCTTTTGTTGTGGCTGCCATGGAGAGTTTCACAAGGAACAGGACGGCGCCGGAAACTGGATCAAGCATCCGTCGGATGCGGTAATTCCAGCTACAGGCGAATATCAATATGCCTTTGCATCAGC
>JAFCZU010000530.1 GCA_019314185.1 Deltaproteobacteria bacterium
GTTTTCAGGCGACGGACTGGCTGGATTTGTCGAATCCAACGGAAAACCAGGCCGCTTTTCTGGAAAGCCTGGACATATCGACATGGCCGCATACGCATTTCTTTGCGTTTTACAGAGCTGCCATGGACCGGGTAATCGCTTTGGCGTGCGCCGAGCACAGTGGCCATTATTCATTGGAAATTCCGAATGGTCTCTCGGTTGATGATCGAGTGAATAAGCTGAAGCAGGTTGAAAAACTCCAGCAGGAAAAATCGGAAATCCAGGGTAAGGTGAAGAAAGAAAAGAACCTGGGCACGCAGATTCAACTGAACATTCAAATCAAACAGATCATGGACCGCATTGAGGCGATCAAAAGCGAATTATGAGGAAGCAAGCATGAAAAAAATGATAGAACAGGACGGTAAAAGCCTTGATATGGTGAACGAGAACCTAAAGGCGCTTAAAGCCATTTTCCCCGAAGCCTTTACGGAAGACGGTGTGGACTTTGAAGTGCTTCGGCAACTCCTGGGCGATGCGGTTGATGTGGGTGAGGAAAAATACGGCCTCACCTGGCATGGCAAGAAAAAGGCGCGACAAATCGCGTTAATGCCATCCATGGGAACGCTGCGCCCCTGCCCGGAAGAAAGCGTTGATTGGGATACAACACAGAACCTGTTTATCGAAGGCGACAACCTGGAGGTACTGAAGCTCCTGCAAAAGAGTTACGCAAACAAAGGCAAAATGATCTATATTGACCCGCCCTATAATACTGGGAAAGAGTTTATCTACCCGGACAAGTTTCAGGATAATTTGGATACCTATCTGAAATATTCCGGACAGAAGGATGATGAGGGCTTCAAGATTTCTTCCAACACAGAAAGCTCCGGGCGTTATCACACCAACTGGTTGAGCATGATGTATCCGAGATTAAAGTTATCGAGGAATTTACTGCGTGATGATGGGGTTATATTTATATCAATTGATGAGAATGAATTAACACACCTCAAGGCTATTTGTGACGAGATTTTCGGGGAAGAGAACTTTATTGAATGTATCGCCTGGAATAAGCGAATTCCCAAAAATGACAAAGGCATCGGTAATATCCACGAATACATCTTAGTATATGCACGCTCTTTCGAGAACGTGGAAGAGTTTACGATGAGAAAGGATGGCTTAGAAGAAGTCTACGAACTAACTGCGAAGCTAAAACGAGACGGCGTGCCGCTTGAGGAGGCGGAAAAGGAGGTAAAAAAACTCTATAAGAAGAATGGATATGACCGAGGCATCACACTTTACAATTCTTTAGACGAGAAATATCGCCTCTGGGGGAAGATCAACATGAGCTGGCCAAACGCGAACACCTTTGGCCCAAGGTATAAGGTGCTGCACCCGGAGCTATGCGTGCCGGTTAAAATTCCGGATCGAGGTTGGCGCTGGAAAGAAGACACCTTCAATGAAGCGGCGGTCCTCGTCGAAGGCAAATATCAAAGCATTAAAAAGCTTTATGATGGAAGCTGCATTTGTGGGAGAATCTGGTTTGCCACAAACGCCACAACGCAACCAAGTTCCATCACATATCTTGATGCGGTTAACACTTTCTTGCTGCGTTCTGTGCTGTCATTGAAAAGTGATGGCGGAGTTGAAGTTGAAAACCTCTTTGAGGGTAAAAGCTATTATTCATATCCTAAGCCAACGAGCTTGATTCGGATCCTGTTTAGCGCACACGGCTCGAAGGATGGCAATATCTTTCTTGATTTTTTCGCTGGATCATGCACGACGGCGCATGCGGTAATGGCGTTGAATGCCGAAGACTCCGTGAGCCGTCGATGCATATCTGTGCAGTTACCTGAGCCTTCGCCAGAAAACTCGGAAGCCTTCCGCGCTGGCTATAAGGTGATTTCGGAAGTTGGCAAAGAACGTATCCGCTGTGCCGCAGCCAAAATCAAAGAAGAAAACCCGGAGTATGAAGGAGACCTTGGCTTCAAAGTCTTCAAACTGGACAGCAGCAATATTCGCGCCTGGAACCCGGATCGCAACGATCTGGAACAAACCCTTATAGATCACATGGAACATTTGGTCGAAGGCCGGAGCGAAGAGGATGTGCTGTATGAACTGTTGTTGAAACGTGGCGTTGACCTGACCGTTCCCATTGTGGAAAAAACTATAACAGGTAAAACCGTTTACAGCATCGGTTATGGAGTGCTGTTTGCCTGCCTTGATACAGCGATAAGCCGCGAGGAAGTGGAAGACCTCGCACAAGGAATTATTGACTGGCACAAGGAACTGGAACCCGCCGGCGACACACAGGTGGTGTTTCGCGACAGCGCCTTTGCCAACGACATTGCCAAGACCAACATGACCGCGATTTTAGAGCAAAACGGAATTAAGCATGTGCGGAGCCTATAAAAAAGAACCACGAATGGGCACCAATAAACACGAATTAAAAAACAAAAATATTAGTGTATATTCATGTCATTAGTGGTTAACAAG
>JAFCZU010000531.1 GCA_019314185.1 Deltaproteobacteria bacterium
TTGCCTATTTGCTGAACCCGTTTTTGCTGAATGCGGCAGCCTGGGATTTTCATCCTATGACTTTGGCAGTGCCCTTTGTGGCAATTAGTATGCTGGCTGTCGAAACAAAGAGACCATACTTGTTATTTGCTTCCATTTTTGTCATTCTCTTATGCAAGGAGCACTTCGGGGTAATGGCGGTCGGTTTTGGCTTACTCTGGTATATCCGAAACAAGAGCTGGAAGCCGGCGCTTGCTCTGATGCTAATTGGTATCATGCATAGTCTTATAGTATTGGGTGTAATTATGCCGGCGCTTTCGCCCACAGGTGATCATCCCATGCTTGCGGGCAGATACAGTTGGCTTGGGCATTCAATGGGCGAGATTATTGGCAGATTGTTCACCGATCCCTTTTCGATAATCAAAGTTGTTATGATAGACTATAACGGGATAATTTATATACTTTTTCTCCTTGCTTTCTTTTGCGGTTTTCCTCTCTTAGCCCCGGCATTCCTATTGCCTGGTTTGGCGGACCTGGCGGCTAACATGCTGTCAGCGCTTTCCATGCCGAGGAGCCTTATTGGGTATCATAGTGTGACTCTCATTCCTATACTTGCAACGGCTGCAATTTATGGTATTAAGCGGCTTTCGCTATGGCAGAGCAGATATACCCTGACCCAATTGACGGGTCTTGTAGTTATAGTTAGCTTTGTTGGCGGGTATATGTTTGCGCCCTTGCCTCTACCTGGAGCGTATAATTTCTGGGCACCAGCCCATTTTCTGAGCCGGCCTGATCCGCGCGTTCAGATGATTCGGTCCCTGGTGGGTGATAATGCTTCCGTTTCCGCCCAGGCTAATGTTGGTTCACATTTTTCACAACGTCATGATATTAACAATCTCCCTATGGAATTAATGGAGAATCGCAGGTATTATCTCCAGATGCTCGATAGCCATCTGCAAATGGACAGAACAGAATATATATCGTCCATTAGAACCCTATTGTCCGACAATAAATATGGGGTTTTATTATGGGATGATCCGTGGCTTGTATTGGCTCAGGGAGCATCAGGTCATGGTCTTGAGCAAAAGCTCGAACAGAAACTGAATAGATTACAGAAGGAGTGGAAAGTTGAAATCAAACGCAAACTAAGGGATTTTGATGAGGATTTACAGGATAAGTTTTGATGTTTTAATCCTGAACATCCTGTTAATCCTGTCAAAAAAGTTCCTTTGAAAGGAAAATTAAGATGAGTAGCTTAAAAAGAATAACGCCGTTTTTGATACCTTCGCTTGCTGATATCATGTTCGTATCTCTCTTTATTTTATTATCACTTTCTGTAGGTAAAGGGCTCTTAAATGATTGTGATACCGGCTACCATATAAGGGCGGGAGAGTATATAATAGATACGCTTTCGATTCCAAAACATGATATATTCTCTTTTATCTCCCCCGCCTTGCCCTGGACAGCCCACGAATGGCTTTCAGAGGTTATAATGGCGGCAATTCACAGGGTTGCAGGCCTGACCGGAATAGTTATCTTTTTCTCTTTCATGATTTCTCTGGTCTATTATCTGATGTTTAAAATTATTCGGAAGTATAACGTAAATATCCTGGCAGCCTCTTTTTTCACTTTGCTTGTATTGGTGACTTCACAAATTCACTGGTTGGCCAGGCCGCATATATTTTCACTTGTATTAATGGTTGTATGGTATTATCTGCTTGACAAGTATCAGTATCAACATGAAGACTATCTCTATTTCCTGGCACCGATGATGCTTTTGTGGGTGAACCTGCACGGGGGGTTTCTGGCAGGTTTCATTCTTATCGGCATATACCTGGTCGGCAATGTTGTTATGTTCATTGCTTCTGAAGATTCAAAAAAAGATCTTCACCTGCAAAAGGCAAAAAAACTTGGTTTGGTGACCGCGGTTTGTCTTCTTGTTTGTCTTATAAATCCTTATACATACCATATCCTGCTCTTTCCTTTCAAGCTGACCTCAAACAAATTTCTTATGGACCATGTCTCAGAGTTCCTGTCGCCAAATTTTCATATTGCATCTATTATCTTTTTTGAATTTTTTATGCTTTTGGCATTGACCTTATTTGCCCTTTCAAGGATACGATTAAATATCATTGAGCTGACGCTAATCCTCCTTTTTACTCACATGTCTCTTTATTCGGTAAGGTATATCCCGCTTTTTGCAATAATTATCGCGCCTGTTCTGGCAAAACAGGCAGAGTCTATGTTGGAGCGCTCGGGCGGGAAATTTATTAGCTTCTTTAAGAAGCGGGCAAGTAATATTTCTACAATAGATGCATCTGCAAAGGGCTATTTATGGCCGATTATAGCCGTTGTAATAGTTGTTTTCGTTGCCGCAAAAGGTAAAATAGAGCATAATTTTAATGAAAAAACCAAACCAGTGGCTGCTGTAGAATTTTTGAAAAAAGAGACTCTCCATGGCAATATGTTTGATAATGATGAATTTGGTGATTATATCATCTACGCTGCATGGCCGCAATACAAGGTCTTTTTTGACGGCAGATCCGATATGTACGGCACTGACATATTTAAAGAGTATTTTAAAATTATAGACTTTAAGCAGGGCTGGGAAAAAACAATAGAAAAATATGACATAACCTGGATTATTTATAATGCGAATTCACTATTTTCAAGGTTTTTGCTACAAAATGACGACTGGAAGCTGATCTATGCAGACAAGGTTGCAAATATTTTTCTAAAAAAGGATATACCCGAAAATCAAAGCCTGATAAAAAAATACAGTAACGTTGAACCGGTTATTGAAATAGAGGCTGAAGGTGAAAGGCTGAAGACTGAAGGTGAGAAGGTGGGGAAACGGCAAATTCGAGCGCAAATTCTACCAAGTTGTTTTTTACCGAGCCCTAAAGCTTTTCAAGTACCCAGCTACCTATGTTTCTATCGGTAAACGCAACCCCAAAGAGATAAATCTCCTTGCCAACACCCTGATACTTCTCAAAATATTTTTTGTCTTTGATCTGATTTAATGCCTGGTTTTTATCCCCGTTGAATTTGAATTCAAAGATATGCACATCTTTATCAATGATAACGGCATCTATCCTGCCCTTGTTTGTTTTTACCTCAGCTTTTACTTTTAATCCGATCAGAGAAAATATCAGATAAAAAATTGTCTAAAAAATTGTCTGGTAATATTTCTCTTTTTTTATGTGAAGGTCATAAGGAATATCGGCAAAAAAAACCCGCAGGGTATCAAAAAATAACTCCAAATCATGCTCTCGCAATGCATCAATCAGCTTCCATGCGTAACCATGAACTAATTCTCTTTCCACATAGGAATATGCTTCCGTCAGGCATTCGGTCATAGAGTTTTTAACCTCAAAATTCGGATACGCAAGAGTATATTCCATCCTTTCCTTATTGTATTCCATAATTGTCAGATAACCAGTCTGAAAAAGTATCGGTATAATTTTCAGATTCTCTATTTCATATGAGCTGAACGCTGATTCACTTATGTTGACTCCATCTAATCCGGTTAAATCAAACTCTTTTTCTTTGATCAGTTTAATCAGAAAACTCGGTGTCGCGCTTTCAAACCAGTAGTTGCTGAATTGAGCCTTGTCGGACAGAAGAAGCACTGAAAACGGATTAAAAACCTTTTCACAATTTCTGCTGAAACAAAAACCATCATACCAATATGTTATCTTTTCAATCAGTTCAGATTTGCCAACACCTTCTGTTTTAGCGAACTGATCTATATATTCTTTAAAACTGCTCTCCATCTCCTCTCCTGTTATCCCGAAAAGCGATGAATACCTCGTGTCCATGGAAATATCTTTCAGGTTGTTCAACCCGCTGAAGACTCCTGCCTTTGAAAACTTGCTCACCCCTGTTAAAAGCACAAACCTGATGTATTCATCACACGCCTTTATAATGGTATAAAAGCCTTTTAATATTTCACGAAGCTCAATTGCCAGTTCTTTGTTTTCGATATTGTCAATGATCGGCTTGTCATATTCATCAATAAGGACAACAACTTTATTGATCTCGCTCAGTTTAGTTAAAAGTTCATCAAACTTGATATCATACTGCGTTTGTTCAAGGCTGATTCCGTAAAGCTGCGCTATTTTATCAAGCTGATATACAATATAGTTTATCAGTTCGTCGCTGTTTCGTGCCTTTGATTTACTGAAATCAATCCTTACAACAGGGTGTTTTTCCCACGCATAATCTGCCTTGTATATCCACAGATCCTTAAACAGCTCTTTGTTCCCTTCAAATATTTCATTTAATGTGGAAATGAGCAGACTTTTGCCGAATCTTCTTGGCCTGGAGAGAAAATATACGCCTTTTGGATTATTTACTAAATCGAATATCTTATCTGTCTTGTCCACATACAGATAATCGTTTTGAACAATATCACGAAATGTTTGTATCCCTATAGGAAGTCTCTTCATAAGTTTATTTCCTTTCAACCTA
>JAFCZU010000532.1 GCA_019314185.1 Deltaproteobacteria bacterium
TTAAACTCCAGCGTCTTGCCCTCTGGCATGGTGATGAGTTGAGAGGTTGGGATTGTCATTGGTCCCTCATTTGATCTGTTTCAATATTTCTGGCTTGCATCACTGCTTCACGCAGCCACGCATCCTTTTCAATCAGTTCTAAAAGCTCTGAAGTCTCCATTGATTACAAATCTCCTTACGCTTTGTTTTGCTTGTGCATGTTTAACGTTGCGTATAGGGACACATACCCTGCAAGGTTCGCAGATATGCCCCCTTGCCGAATTTCTCCTGCTTCAACCACCATCCCCTCCTTTTGTTATTATGCCTTCCCACCAACCCTCAAACTTTGCTGCGAAAATGTCTTACTACTTTCATGTTCATGGAGTGTCCTATATGGACATGGACACTTGGTATGAAAATCAGGGACTTTGATAGGATCACCACCTTCCCAAACACTTCTGCGCGGCTACCCTCGGTTCACCATAGAATATCGGGTCTACTTTCTCTATAATATCTGCGGGCACCTCAAAGAAATGGCGTTTGTTTTCGATCGGTATACATGCGCATTTTGCACCATTGTCCATACCGATCTGGAGGGACTCGACCAGTGACCCGGAAACCTTGATGTTTCCCTGAATGCTCAGGTCTCCAAATACAATTGTAGCATGTTTCACGGGTCGTTCTTTCAGCGCTGAATACAATGCAACGAAAAAAGCAACACCTGTTTCTCCATCGATGTGTGTATTGAGTAGGTCAACACTTTGGACGTGAAAGTCGTTGGTATCCACTTCTCTCCCCACACCAAATTCTACTTTGTGTGCATTCAAATAAGCGAAGGCTCTTTTTAAGGAGTCCTTCATCGAGGGGGTCATCCCTCCGGATGTGGCGAGCTTTCCGGTTCCTGTTGAAAGCGCAACTTCGATCCGATATAATGCGGCTTTTCCTTCGGGGCTTGCGAATGTTGTATAGACAGTTCCAGGTGCTGGAGGTTCATGCGAGATCAAATCACGCCCTCCTTCTTCAGGCACTCCGACAAATCTTTCTTCATAAGTTTCATTATCGATATACGAAAAACTTGTCTGGCTGTATTCAAACGACAGCATCTTTTTGAGTTGTTCTTTTACTCGTCTCCTGCATTCTAAGGCTAATTGAAGATACTCTTCCAGTTCTTCTTTCGAGACGACACCATCCGGATGTAAAATCTTTACAAAGCCAGATACGGTTTTTCTTACGGCTTTGGTATCTCTTGAATTCAGATGGCTGCCGAGGCTGAAATATTTGTCCAGGATTTCAGTGTAGTTATGTTTTCTCAGTTCCCTGAATGATTCAGCAATATAATCCACAACAAAACCATAATGAACTGTAAACATGGCAGGAGTCATCTTTGGAACTTCCCAGCCAGGACAATAGATGTGGAACCGGTCAATTAGAGCAGGATCTTTCATCTTATCCGGGAGGGGCTGGAAGAGATGACTACTCTTTACCATGATGTCCACAGGCTGATTGGTGTTGCCTAAAAAACACATGCTTGCTTTGGCTGTGATTTCATCTTTACCCCTGCTGAAAGAACCTGATTCCATGTAATCCTTCAATATATCCACTACATCTCTCTGCTGGAGGTCCATTCCCCCTACTTCATCGAATGCTACGACATCCCACACCCCTACCAGACCCATCTGGCGGGTTCCCATGTTGTAGAACAGGTTTGCAGCGGTGGTCTTGCCCCCTGATACAAGGATGGCGTAAGGAGTGATCTCACGATAAACGAAGGACTTACCTGTACCTCTGGGTCCCAACTCTATAAAATTGAAGTTGGTCTCAACCATTGGGATGAGCCTTGAGATCATAAGGAGCTTTAACCTACGTTCCATTCCAGTTGGTTCCATGCCTATGGTCCTTATAATCAGATCAATCCACTCATCAGTGGTAAACTGAGATCTCCCGCTCACGAATTCGTTGTGATCATAAGATGCCATCTGGATTGGTCTGAGATCCTTTATCCAGAAAGGGCTTTTTTTTCCACTCTGTTCCTCGTCGTATAGGTATTCAAGTTCAATCTGAGCCCATACTCCTCCTTCAAGTAATCTCTCATAATTTTTGATGTAGTTGGTGGGTACGTGAACATAATTATGGTTGAAGTTCATGAGTTCTGCCCAGTATTTGTCTTCACTGGCTAACAACCTGACCTTTATCTTGTCTATGATAGTATATTTCCCAAGTTCTCGCACTCTTGATTGGGCTTTGTTAGCCTCATCAGGGTTTATGAAATTCTCTGAAAGGGTTCTATTGACGATGTTCATGCCGGCTTCGATTGCATGAGGGTCGTCGGTTGCACAGTATTTTCCAAGAAGATACTCCAAAACAAAAACAGGTACATTGGCTCCAACTTTTACTTTTCGAACCAGGTCTTTGCGTACCACCTTTCCACCAAATACTTCATTGACTTTTTGATCCAGTTGTGACATTTAAAGCCTCCTATATGGCTATAG
>JAFCZU010000533.1 GCA_019314185.1 Deltaproteobacteria bacterium
TGCAGTCCAGAAAGATAATATTATCTGTGTTTTTATCAAAAGCCATTTATTTTATTTTATAAAATGAGTTATTTAACTGTTTCGTGATGCAGTGAAAAATTTTATAATGTAACCGTGGATACCAATAACTCTATATGAGTATATGAGCCAAGGGGACCCTCTCCTCCTGGACCCTGGGGCGAGGCTATCGGGTAGTTTCAAAGGATTCAAATGTCGCCTTCATACTTCAGGCCATCTTTTACAGAATGCACAAAATCTTCATTCCGGTCATTCGATTGCGCTTCGTTTCGCTCATTCCCTGCATTCGGCTATTGTGCGGGATTAAACAGGTCGGGTTGGTAGTAATTCAGTCAAACGTTCCGGGCTTATGGGGAGACTGGCTACCGGAGCGACCTGGGGAAGAGGAGCATGAGCCGTGAGCCAGGATCTTAGAGGATGGTGTGAAGTATGACTGGATTAGTATGCAAGGGCTACCAGCATCAAAGGAACGGAAATAATTTTATGTTTTACAAGCTCTCAGATAAATAACCATTTAAACAGAATTCAAAGCAACAAATCACTAATTTTAAGTACATTAAGACCCTGTACTCTTAGTACGGGGATGGTTATTTGAAGGCAAAAACTCTTGCTCTTTAAACAAGATGAAGCAAAAACATCCATTGTTGAAATTCTGAATATGCGCGAAAGGGGAGAACTTATCTAAATATTAACATTAAGCCAGTGAAATTTTAGCCTCAATATAACTAAAAATCTAGCAAACTGGCGTTAAAAATACTACTGATCATCGGAAGTTTTTGTTAGTGACTTTGGCTGTGTTACTCAGTTTGAACACTAGGTGGAAGCTCCGAATCATTGGCACAACCAAGCTTCACAAGCTTTTTCAAGATAAAGGCAATAGGCCATATAGGAAGCCTGCCGTAAAACCAAGTAATAAGCCACACAACCGCCTTTGTAGCAAAATCCTTTTCTAGGTGCCCTCCAGTAGAGCGGAATATCGCACGCGAAATAACACTACCCACTCCGGCCGCTACACACCCTATAATCCCAGATATGATCGCAAAGCAAGTATT
The DNA here is from genome assembly GCA_019314185.1 of Deltaproteobacteria bacterium. The sequence continues at coordinate 1,071 of JAFCZU010000533.1, forward strand.
CCAATGAAAAGGTTGATTTCTCAACCATGCAACACCTCTTTGGATGGCGTAGTCTAAACCAACACCAATGGCAGCGCCGATGATACAAGAAATTATTGAACTACCTGCAACTGCAAGGGCCGCAAGCACGCCTGCAGGAATCCGTATAGCTCTCTGAATCGCACGTGATACATTACCCTGAACAAGAGCAGGACGGAATCTTACTGAATTATCCCGTTTCACAGCATCTTGTTGCACCACATGCGTCAACTCGTGCGCCAGCAGTTCCTTGCCCGTTGTTGAACTAGGGTCATATTGCCCTGCGCCAAAATGGATATCACTGCCGTGTGTAAAGGCTTTGGCTTGAACCAGTTGATTCAGTTCAGCCGATTCAGTCCCAGTGTGTATCCGTACGGCGTTGAAATCGGCCCCGAATTTGGGTTCAAACTCATCTCTGAGTTGATAGGGCAATGGCACACCTCTGCCCCGATCGCTGTGCAAACGGTTTTCAAAATCTACACTAATTTCAAAACTGCCTGTCTCTTCCTGTTGGAGAGTAGGTTTAGTTCTCACGTTTTCCTCTTCATAATCTTTGCGATGCACCAGGGCACTGGTTTGAAGCTCCTCATCTACTTCATCCTCTATCGGTTGCCTGCGCAGTTCCTCTTTTTGAAACTCTGAACACATTCGCTGGATGGAAGGTTTACCAGCCGATTGAGCTATAACTTTCGGCTCAGGCATCTGCATCACTTCATCAGCTATACAATTTGCTTCCTGCTCGTATTTACTTCCAAGCTGGCCTATCCTGAGCTTTGCCTGTAAAACACCTGAATTAATCAGCCTTTGCACAGCTTTGTTGCCGATAGTTCTTTGAAGGTATAGGACATGGTCCGCTGGTGACCACTTTGATTGAGAGTAATCTGTCTTTCTTGATTTAGTAACTGAATTATCTTTCTTTGCATTAGGTTTTTTAACGACTAACTGAGTTCTATCACCCATTTCATACCCCTATATTTAGCATGAAAGTACTCTGGGGTACTTTCATTTTTTGTGCATGTTATTCGAAGAATTTCATGTACGTTTTCTTTGTATGAGAGACAATTCATAAATAGCTTTCTCAATTATTCGAAGTGTCCACCAACATATAAAGCTGGTTTTTTGTACTGAACAATTGTTGAATTCAGAACAGGTGCCTAAAGGGGGAACTTTTCCAAATAACATTCAGAAGATTAAGACATGCGCCTCAGTTGAAAAATGGCAGACAATATAAATATGAGAGTATCAAAACCCATGAGCATCCACCTGATGCCCCGTTTTTTAAGTTGTGCCATTTGGCCAGTACTCCTATTTATCTAATTATGCATTTATCTCCCTTATAATTTTCAGGTATTCATTAATCAAATGAGATTTCATTC
>JAFCZU010000534.1 GCA_019314185.1 Deltaproteobacteria bacterium
CTCTCCGAGACGGAGGCCGAATCCGGATTCTGGGCGGGTGAAAAAAGTAGGCGGAATAGCTGGCAGAAGAACAGGGGCATCAGCAACATTTCGATATTTTGGTTTACTCTGTTTTTCTTAGTATAAATAATCATATATCATACATCAACAGGATATGAAACGCATATTTTCATGGGCGTCCCCTTGGGATGACTAAAGTTTGGCAAGATAATAAAAAAAAGAAGGCTCAACGCAAAGCAAAACTTGCTCGTCAACGAGAGATAGAAGCATTGGCACCAAAGAAAAATATGATTTGGGATAAAATAGAAACTTTGATTGAAGAGAAAAAAGCTGCCGCCTATAAAAATGTTATTGATCACTTAAAAGATCTTCGCGATTTAGCTGAGTATCAAGGTGAACTAAAAAGATTTACAAGCCGTCTTGCAGATATCAAAAAAGCTTATTCTAACCGACCTGCTTTAATCAGACGAATGCGAGACGCAAAATTAATTTCATAGCGTGAGAATTTAAAAAAACAAAAACTGCCCCAACAAGTTGTTCACCCGAAACGTAAGAGGCCTGGCGTATTGGGGTAATCCATTGTTTTTAATAAAGTTTTGTTTGGTCGGCCAACTTGGGACCAGCGTCCGGTTAACGTTGCGTTATGCTTTTCTAAGGCTGATTTTAAATGTCACAAAAAAAATACCGGGCCTTTGTGGACAAAGGCATCGGCCGGGGACGAAATCCGGAGATGACCGGAGGAGGACTATTAAGGAGTATCGGTGGTTGGGGTGTATTAAAATCCATGCGAAGGATGAAGATTCATATAAAAAGAGATGAAGGTGGATCGAAGCCCCGGAAGCCCAGTTTTTGTAAAATGTGATGCAGCAAGACTTTTCGTAAAAAAAATCGATAGGGGTGCGATCTCTGGTTCAGATAAGTTGGTTGACAAAGATTTAGATATCAGGCATTCTCTATTCGCGAATCGCAAAAGGAGAATCAGCGATGGTTCTAAAACCTCAAGATGTTTTTATCCTACTGAAGTTAGTAGTCATTGGGCGTGGAAGGTGGTCATACAATACATTAGCGACCGCGTTAGCCATGAGCCCGTCGGAAGTTCATGCCGCAGTGAAGCGAGCCTTGGCAGCTCAACTCGCAGTCCGTCAGCAGGATCGTGTGGTTCCCAATGTCCGTAACCTGGAAGAATTTCTCGTCCAGGGACTCAAATATGTGTTTATTCCAGATCGGGGTGAGCTGACCAGGGGTATGCCTACCGCTCATGCCGGTCCTCCATTGTTAGAGCATTTTGTTTCAAACGGTGAGCCACCCCCGGTATGGCCGGATCCAGATGGTGAGGTTCGAGGGCAAGCGTTTTCGCCTCTGTATAAATCCGCCCCAAAAGCGGCTCGGGAGGATCGTCAACTCTATGAACTGCTAGTGCTGATCGATGCCATTCGCGGTGGACGCGCCCGAGAGCGCGAAATGGCTGCCAGGGAACTTAAAAAACGGTTGCAACAGTATGGCAATGCAAGATAACCCCAACCTTGAGATTCTTGAAACGACAGTTCAACGGTTGGGGTCCTTGGCAGACAAGATGGTTTTTCTTGGCGGCTGCGCCACCGGTTTGTTGCTGACTGATCCAGGCGCGCCACCGATACGCGTGACCCATGATGTTGATGTCATTGTCGAGATCGCTTCCTTGGTAGATTACCATCGTCTGGCTGAAAGACTGCGTGGGCGTGGCTTCGCTGAAGATCTCAGTTTTGAGGCACCAATCTGCCGTTGGAAAACCGAAGGCTCCATTCTGGATGTCATGCCAACCGATCCACAGATCTTGGGCTTTGGAAACCAGTGGTTTGCGCCGGCTTTTGCCGCCGCTGAGAACTTCGATCTACCTTCGGGCACACGGATTCGCTTACTACTGGCACCGTATTTTTTAGCTACAAAATTAGAGGCTTTCGATTATCGCGGCAATCGAGATTATCTCCTGAGTAGAGATATGGAAGACATCGTAGCGGTAGTGGATGGAAGGCCTGAAATTGTTTTTGAAATCAAGACGGCGGAAAGTGGTTTGAGAAACTATTTGGCGGAACGTTTCTTTAAATTATCGAGAGATCGATATTTCACTGATGCCCTGCTAGGCCATTTGCCCTCTGACATTGCTAGCCAAGCCAGATTGTCACTCATAATTGATCGACTGAAAGCCATTGCCAAGCACCAGTAAGGAGAACACCATGACGTCCTGGGCTCAAATCTTGAATAGTGAATTAAACATTTTTTAGCATTAATTTCAGTATGTTATATTCCAGATTAAACTTATTGGTTATGACCGAAATCGTAGAATGCCCATTGGACTTCAGAGACGCTCCTGAATCTCAACATCAATGGATAGGTTAATAGCATAAAAAACACTTATTCATCAATCCTCGAATACATAGAAACCTTCCCGAAAACTTGTAACGCCTCCAATAAAAAACTTGA
>JAFCZU010000535.1 GCA_019314185.1 Deltaproteobacteria bacterium
ATACAAATTCAAAATGAGCTTCGGGATTCCGGTAGCTCTACAGATTCATTTTTTTTCAAAGAACAAAAACGGTATCGGTTACATGCAAAAACCTAACCGGACATTACTGATTAAATATGATTCTAATGGCGAGGTCGTCTATTCACATTCTTTTAAAGAATCAGAGATAGATATGAAACCGGTAGTGCCTGGTTCAATAGGTGAAGGGGATCTGGAGTACGCCTGTTCGCATGCAAAAGCAGGAACCTACAAAAAGGAAGAAACCGCAAAGAGAGTGGCATGTTCTGGCACTGGCTGGCCAGTGGCCGCTGGTTTTGTTGTTACCAACAACCATGTGGTCGAGGGACGTAATGATATTACTTTGATACGACCGGATGGCGTAAAGATTCCCGCAAGTGTTGCTGCGCATGATGCATTTAATGATCTTGCGCTGCTTAAGGTAGAGGATACCGGACTTCTTCCTGCGGCTTTGCCGCTTTCCTCAAAGCCGGCTGTGCTGGGAGAAAAGATCGTTACTGTCGGATACCCTCATCCTGATTTATTAGGCGTCAAGTCAAAATTGACTGAGGGTGTTGTAAACTCAACATCCGGTTTAGGAGATGATCCCCGTGCCCTGCAAATCAGCGTGCCGATACAGGCTGGCAATAGTGGCGGCCCCTTGGTAAATATGGAGGGAAAGGCGGTGGGAATTGTTACAAATAAAGTAGATGCGGTAAAGATGTTTAAATGGACAAACGACCTGCCCCAGAACATCAATTATGGCATTAAGATATCGTATCTTAGGGGTCTGCTTTCCTCAGTATCCCAAAAGCAGCGCATAGATACTGTAGCCCCGTTTAAATACATTTCAGTAGAAGAACTTGCTAAAAAAATTAAAAACTCCGTGCTGATGATTGTGGCGAAGTAGTCCAAACATAAGGGGAACGATTTTGGACATCAATCAATAAATCAAAAACTTGAAGGAAATTGATATTTGCTGTTTTTCCCATGGATAGACCCTCAATTTACTGGGTTAGTGCTATAGCTATTTTAAAAAGAAGAAGAGGTAATCTATGCCTTTTATTTCTTTCCCTCTCAACTAAAACATTATTGAGCCAAAAAAATGACCTATCAGAAAGAGCCACATGTAATTTGCTTAGGAGATATTAAGCAGGCCGTCCTATATTTTGACAAGGTAATACCTGTAAATCATATTCAGTTGCAAGAACATTCAAATCCTGCACAGTTAACACGAGATTTAATTGATGGTTTTGGCTCGTCTAATATTGCCATTAATAATGCCCTTCTTGGTAAACTCAAAGAGATTCAATCCGCCATGATTGTAATGTGTGATATCACAAAAAAACTATTAGGATTAAAACGAAACAGCAACGATGCTTACAACAAGGAATTGTCACAACTACCTTTAGATAAAAGAAAGGCGGCAAGCAATTTTGTGGATTATTTTGTGTCAGAAATCAATAATGAAAGCAAAGATACAATCATCAAAGAATCATTCAATATTCTGCTCGGCTTTTCTTACATGGAGGATGTAAAAACAAACAATGGTATCACGATAAGTACATTACTCAATCAACTTGGCTCATTAACTGGATCGAAATATTTTTCAGTATTATTGCCTGAGAAATGCCTTTTAAACGATGATGAAAAAAATTGTGACTTTTCATTAATACTTCCCAACTTGAATTTAATTGATACATCAGAAACATCTTGGAAACAGATACTTGAATTTCGGAAAGATAATGACGCTTCAAAAAAACTTAGGAATTTGAGATTGTTTTTTCATGACAATTACAAAGAAAAAGATCGTCAATATATTGAAGATGATCTGATGAAACGGTTAGACGATTACGAGCAAACGTGTAAAGAATGGGGCTTTCAAACTATAACCTCAACCATAGCTACGATATTAGATTCAGAGAATATTCAAAAAAGTTTATATGCAACACTAATTGGTTTATGTCTTGAACAACCTATCGTCGTGGGAGGTGCAGTAATCGCTGGGACTTGTATTGAAATTGGGAAATGCCTTCTGCATTTGACGAATCGCAAACACGCTTTTAAGAATAAAAAAAGCCACCACGATCTTGCCTATATTATTGAGGGAAAAGACAGATTAAAACAGAGTGAGACGTTTAACCCAAAACGATAGCCTTAGTATTCGTGACTCGGGGGCGGGTCGGACCGAGGTAACAATCTGAAACCAACAACAAAAACATCTGCGGACAAGCCGCAGATGTTTCCGTTAGACATAGGGAGGGATTTTTTGCCGACATGTTGGATGTGCAATAAAAATGAAGCCACAACTGGTGAGCATATTTTTAAGCATAGTATCTTAAGAGACTGAAGTTTCACCGAAATCAAAGCATAATTATCATGCAACCATGCGTAGCAGCACGTCAATGAAATATTTTTTCAAGGATTTGGGGTGCCTCGGGCAAACAGCATCAAAATC
>JAFCZU010000536.1 GCA_019314185.1 Deltaproteobacteria bacterium
AAGCTTGAAAAGGAATTGGAGCGTCTGGCAGAAGAAATGAAGCGATCGAGCAAATCGGTGCGAGAAAAGATACAGAAAGAATTGTTGCCCCGGCTCAAAGAGAAGATTGAAGAGATTCGAGAGCAGTTCCGGAAATTCGGACGGGAGGAAGAATTAGAACCTCTGGAAACTCAAATGGAAAAGATCACAGACATATGACCTTGAAGTTTTGCGAGATAATTGTCCCCACAGATGACGACTTTGTTGTGGCTACCACCTCCGATTGCAAGAAACACAGACTGGCTATGTCCGGTAAGGAATACTTATGATATTCATTACAAATCTGGGACAAAATCGCCTGGTGGGAAGTCATAGATAATGGCAAGATATCTGAACTTCAAAACGTCTGGCGAAATAGCCTTCAGGGGGGGTATATAGTGTCGCGTTGGACAAAAGCTTGATGTTTTTGGCGATCATAGGCTTTTTTCTTGACATGTACCATATATCCATACATCCTGTTTCTACTTTTTCCACAACGACACATGAGCCATGAGTCATGTCGTCCAGGAAGGCATCTATCTGGTTCTTTTGTAAGATATTTATGTTGCGGGCCAGCATATGATTGACTGAACCAACATGCGGCATTTTGTCAAATGTATATGAGAAAAAGGAGAAACCGATGAGTCTTCTCTTAGAAATTCCAGATCAGGTAGCCCAGGCGATTCGTCTTCCATTACTGGAACGACACCAACAAGTCATGACCGAATTAGCACTTGCCCTGTATGCACGAGGCATTTTATCCTTCGGGAAAGCCCGCGAACTGACCACATTGAGTCACGCTGAGTTTGGTCGGCTCTTAGGACAACGGGACATTCCTCGTCATTATACTGAACAAGAGCTTGAGGATGACATTGCGTATGCCCGTGGTCAGTAATACCTCTCCCATTTGGAATCTCGCAAGCATTTAACAGTTAGACCTGTTGCGTCGGCAATGTGCTGACGTCCTCATTCCTCCTGATGTGCTGGATGAGTTGCAGTTGGAGAGTGGCTTGCCTGAAACGCTCCGGATCCAACAGGCTTTAGACGCACAATGGATTCACGTTAAACCACTGAAGACAGCCCATCTTAAGCAATCTCTCATGCTCGAATTGGATCGTGGAGAAGCGGCAGCCATTGCGTTAGCCCTTGAACGGAACATCCCCAGAGTCATTATTGATGAAGCTGATGGACGCGCAGCAGCAAAGGCATTAGGTCTACATCCGATGGGAATTTTGGGGATCCTCCTTCGGGCAAAACATGAAGGCGTACTCCCATCTGTCAACGATGAAATGCAGAAACTCAGGCACGACGCTGGCTTTTTTATTGCTGAATCACTATTCCAACGTATCCTTGTGGAAGCTGGAGAGTAGAGATTTTCACATCAGACTGAATATGTGCCTCGCTAACCATAACAAACGAATTCCCGGAAGCAGACAATCCCTCCGGCAAACAAGTTTGCCTCCGGTCTTGCTCCTGATCCGCAACGTTGGGTGAACATACTGCAATGGAAAATATAACCTCGACGATAGGCATAATTAAAGATGCTGTTCTATAAAGATGCCTGTCATTACGGGTTTCATTGTGTTTTTCCGGGCAGCTTTGGGCAAGTTATGGGATAAAAAACGGACAGATCCGACAATGATTTTTTCATGGACACCATCAATAATTTCGGGGTTGGTTCTAACTTCGGCCACCTTGCTTCGTGATCCGACTCAACATCCAAATAAATGCTATAAATTCAGTTGATTGTGCTTTTTTGAACTGGTATTGTAAAATTAATGGCCGAAGTTAGAACCAACCCCATAATTTCAATATTGTGTTCTGTTTTGAGTTTATGGTTGTGCTTCGGAGCTATGGGACTTTGTATTAAAGCGAGCACAGGGAATGCTCATAATTTATGGTTGTCTCTATTTTTTGATTTTAAAATAAATATGCAAATTAGGCATCCTTCATTTTTCAGTTAACACATTTGGGGAATTCATGGTAGGTTGGGTTGAGCGAATATTATTGTTGGGTTTCGCTATGTATAATATTATCTTTAAAAACGCATAGTTGTATTATTTTTGCAAAACAAGCGAAACCCAACATCTATGACCGCTCAACCCAACCTACGATAAAAAGTGTAAACTACTTTTAGGTTGTTATGAAGGATGCCGCAAATTATATGAAGAATTTTTCGTAATCCTTTTTCCAGAGTGTCTTGCCTATACATTTTTTATAATAGGATGGTAATTCGTTTATGAATATTGTGATCCGTATCGCCCCTGAGTGTTCTGAAGATAAACGTTCTATTTTCTTCACTGATGAACTATCTCACCATGTTCGAGAAAAAGATATTCAAGAAATACTAAAAGAATCTAACCGCAATTTCTGGAAAACGGATTCAACCAACGGTGCAGAGCTTGGTCGGCGGCTGTATAGGTTTCTCAATGGT
>JAFCZU010000122.1 GCA_019314185.1 Deltaproteobacteria bacterium
GTCATTCGTATTTGTTTCGGATTTCGAGCTTCGTGCTTCGAATTTATTGAAAATTGAATAAGTAAGCAATTCTTGTGAATTCAAGAGGTTATCAGCTTAAATGACGTGGCCCTGTCCCCAAGCCCCCGTCCCGCCACTTTGTTAATGGAGGATATATATAAAATGGAAACAACTGTTGATAAAGCCTATAAAGAAGTGATGAGCCTTCCAGACGATCTGAAAGCTGTTTTGGCTGAACGTATTATTGAATATTTGGAAACAAATATTGACCCATCTTTGGAACAACTTCATCTTGAGACTGTTAAAAGACGAAGAAACGAAATAAGATCAGGTAACGTGCAACCTGTCAATGGCAAAGACGCTTTGGATAAAGCACGTCGGATTCTTAACAAATGAAGTACATTTTCCATCCAGAAGCACTTGAAGAATACCAATGTGCGATTTCTTATTACTTCGAGATTAATCCGCGACTGGCTGAATCATTTGTCAAAGCCATTGAAACCGGTATTGAGAATATCATAATGTTTCCAGAAGCATGGTCGATTGTTGAAGAAGATGTACGACGTCATCTTATTAGTCGCTTTCCATTCGGAATATACTACTGTGTTGAAAACAATTGTATATCAATTTATGCTGTTATGCACATGAGTCGTCATCCAGAATATTGGAAAAAACGACGTAAACGTTAAGCAGAAAAAAAAGGTCTGGTCTCTATGGACTAATGTTTGTGATAGGAACCTATGATAAGATTTATTGAAAGGGGGGATATCGTTGATAAGTTTACTACGTCCAGTTGTATATAAACCATCCGGATTTAATGGAAAAATAGGAACTTATAATTTGATTCCTGAGAAGCAAGGGGCAAAAGTAGACTTCCCCATTTTTGGTCGGTCAACTGGAAGCCTCCGAGAGGTCCTGAAGACCTTTTTTACCCGTACAGCCAACATCAAAGGTTTGAAAAGCTCTCCTATTCATCAGGAAGCAAAGAATTTGTACAGGGAACTCAGCACGGCCATGGGCGTTCAAAAACAGGGCCATTAAAATAATGAGAAAGATGTTTAGAAGCTCAGCCGTTTCAACAACGGAGAGGAATCTCCCCACTTTTTTTCGGTATAGGACAAGCGGCCAAGCCTCCCTCGCCTAACTTCTGCTTGCTCTACCCATACTGATTTTGCTAAATGACAGTGTTTTAACTTTTTTCAGAAAACTTGTTTTTTATTTTTTAAGCAACTACCACCGCCAGAAACGGTGGCTTATAAGTTAGTCAATATTCTATTTAATCCTTGTACCTGATGGGGTTAGTTGGTGAAGTTGTTTTGTCCACGTTCCTTAGCGTCAAAGTTTCGTCCTTATAAACTAATGTCCCGCACGTATAAAATGAAATTTAATTTACCGATATTTTCATTCATAAGCGTATTACAAATCCTATTACTATTTCAGCGAGGGTGTGGAGATTACTTCATAAATTCTGTCGCAAGTACATCAAGATGCGGTTCGATAAAGATCTTATTGTAGACACTTCCTCCAGCGTATGCTGCGGCAAAGACACCCAAAACCATTCCAGCCGTTAATAGAGTTGCCGAAGCGGCAGTGGCGGCAGCGGCCACAGAACCAAGCTCGGCGGCAGCGGCCACAGAACCAAGCTTGCCTGCTACTACACCTCCCATTCCTGCAATGGCAGCTCCTACTGATGTCATATTTCCTACTCCAGATGACAAGTCACCTTGTTCGATGTCTTCGCTTAGTTGTTTTGCAGCAAGCACACCGCCAATAACAGTAACTCCTTTTAGTAAACCGGCGTAGCCAGGAAGTCCTATAGTTACTTTGGGTGTTATAGCGTTAGGGGGCAATGGATTACGTGCACGCGAAAGAGCTGTGCTAGCAGAACGAGCGGTATCGGCAGAAGTGCCTGTTTTCATTAGTATGTGTGCCTGCGGGCTTTTCCCTGCATGCGCAGGATTATTTTGAATGAATCGTCCTGCGGCCCGCGTTGCGTTTCGAGCCATCTGAGCAGCTTTTGAAGCACCTTGACTCGTTGATTTTATCTGAATAGCTCGTGTGGACGTGGCTCTATCAGCAGCGGGTGCATTTTGACCAAGCCCACCCTGAAAACGATTGTTACCGGCAGGTATTTCAAGTTTTTTCCCGCGATTAAGAGGATTGAGGGACCAAATTTTGTCTTCAACAAACATGTCACACAGTCCACTTGCGGCAGCTGCTGTTGCCAATTTCTCGGCCTCGTAAGATGGGCTAATACCTTCTCCACCTTGAAAGTCGTCACCGCCTTCTGGTAAAGATACAACATTATCGGGATTAATGTCATTCCCAACGTTCGAATGATCAATCTCAGGTTCAGCCTGAAGACCTTGCCTGTCAAACATATTGATTGGATTATTTCTCACATAGGTATAAAGATTTATCTCATCCACCATTCCCGCCGGATCGCAACTCAACCACCTCCCCAACCACGGCGCATAATACCTCGCCCCATAATAATACAAACCAGTCTCATCATCACGTTCCTTTCCGGAATAGCGGTATCGCTTAAGCTTTACTTCAACCTCATTTTCTCCAGCCATATAAGCAGTTCCGCCATAGGGATAATATTCTTCATAACTGATTTCTTTTTTGTTTTCATCTATTTCCAGCAAAGAGGAACCAAGATGGTTATCCAATTGGTACCGTATGCGCAGAGCTAATCCTGAATCAGTATCGTTGGTGTCTTTTAACTTCTTTTCTATTATTGCAATCCGTTTTGTATCGTCCATCACATGCAATGTAGAGCGCTCAAATGTTGTATTTGCTCCGCCATTATATTTCCTGTAAATTTCATATCCGCCTATATAGATGCGCTCTTCTGCTTTTTTATTTCCAATTTCTATAACCTTTCTTACTCTCTGACCACTCGCATCGTAATTGTAATAAGCCCGGTCATAGGATCCATTGGTTCGAATACCGGTCTCAACTTCTGTCAACCGGTTCGCATAATCCCATTTCATTTCTCTGAGATGTGGCATTTCTTCAATATTGCCATTATTGTCGTGAGGGAATTCAAAAGTAGCTTCATTGTTACATCCTGTTTTACTGGTTTTTAATTGATTGTTGGTATCAAAATATTCCTGATTGCGGGTCCAACCATTATGACCAATATGCTTGATCTGCGTTATGTTCCCGCTTTCATCGTATGTAAAGTACTGAGTATAATTATGAATTGCTTGTCCATTATTTATTGGCTGGTTGGGGATTATGGGGATGAATTCTGTATGCTTTTTATCCTGGGCCTGATAATGACAGGCGGTCATAGATTCATGTTCTCGACCTGCCGCCTCTATTAATCGATAAATTGGGTCATATTTGTATTTATTAATGGGATCAACCCGTTGATTATGATTAAAAACAGTCTTATAGGCAGCATCGTGAATTTGAGTGATGTTTCCAACAGGATCAAAGGTATACCGAAGATCCTGTATTGTTTTAGCAGATGACTTTTGGGTTACAATTGTTAATAGACGATACGTTTCCGGATCGTAAGTATAAACAGTCACCACTCCATTTCCGTATTCAATCCGTTCACGCTGTCCTTTTGCATTATAATCGATATTCGTAATAAAATCTCTATCATCAGCTTCAGCTTTTAATCTTATTTTAACCGTTTCAAGTAGATTCGCTTCATTGTAGGTTACTTTTTGTACACTCTCATCCGGGGCTGTACTTTCTGTAATACGGTTTAATGCATCATACTTTTGTGTGGTAACATAAGGTTCAATTTCAAGTTCAGGCAGCGGGTTACTATTCCAGTCTACAGACAGATCATGTTTTTTTAGCAGCTTTCTTTGCGTTGCCAGAAGATTTCCTTTAAAGTCATATTCGTTGTTGATTATTTCCCCGGAATCATCAAGTACTTTATAAACTTTAGCTCTCAAATTACTAGTTGCAGCATTTGTAACACCAGGATGATCACCATAAGTAGTATCATTAACCAGCCTTTTTGAACCACCCCTGGTAACCCAAACTTTTTCAGGCCGTCTTAATTTATCATATTTTGTATTTATTTCATTCCCATTTGCATCCCAGGTATAAATCGGGTTTTCCCCGCTGATATCCGGCAACAGGTATTTTAATCCGGCATCCTTGCTGTCCACTTTTAATTTACGTCCGGCAATGTCGAAATTATGTGTGAATACTTGTATTTTTCGGGGATCAGTAATAATCAGGTCATTCCCCTCGATATCCAGCGTAACATGCGTTTTATATTTATCGGCATCACCCGGTCCATTATCCTGGATGGTAAGAAAAGTTCTGCCCAGCGAGTCGAGATGGGCTATTGTTGTTGTGTGGGCATGCTCTTTTGTTTTTTGGGCAGCATCCTTTTCAGCATTTGTTCCAATTATTTTTTGATCGTACCATTTTTTATATGGCGGGTTTAGACTATCGATATATGCTGCGGCATATCCTTTCACATCATTATCTTTATCGGGTTCAAGAAGCACAGTATCGTTTGCATCCCAGGTTTCCTGGTACCATGGGTCAAATACTACTTTTTCGTAAGCATTGTTGGGTAGAATAGTGCATATCACTCTTTCCAGCGGATCGTAAAAAAGAACAGGGCTTACGCCATGCTGCTCTATACCGAAGATATGAGTATCGCTGAAAAATGGTTCGTACTCACGTACAGGCTTGCCTTTGTTGTTATAGATCTTTGTTCCTGTCCCAACCCACCTGGGGTTTGCATTATTTACCACGACATTCCCAGCAGTATCATAAACCGGGCCTGGCTCGGCCTGTATTTTTGACTGGATTTCTCTGCCAAATCCGTCTGAATACAGAAAACTGTGCTGGATTTTGCAGGTGCTCCCGCCAGGACTTTGATGAATTTCCCTTGCCAGTGTGTAAACCACATTGGGTTGACTGGAATCCATATACCGGTCCAGGTTGTATACAAGCCGCGTGGTTGCGTCGTATAAAATATCATGAGGATTATCCCGGGGATTATCAATATGTTCATTTACGACTATTGGATCCAGATCCGGTACAAAATTATTCAAAGAATCCCCAACAGGATTGCCATTTTTGTCTTCACCCCAAACTGCCGTGCCAACAACCATTCCCAGTGCGTCAAATGAAACAGCAGAATAATTGTCGTTCGGGTCTTTTATCTGATAAGGCTGCAATACCCTGTAGTCATTGAGAGCCTTGATTACATTGTCCACCGGATCTCTTGCTTCTATCATTAAAAGAGCATATTCATCCAGTGTTAATTCTGAAATATTACCAAAAGGGTCTTGGGCTTTTTCGGGAATAAAGAATTTATTTTTATTAAAAGACTGCCTGCCCGATGGTATCCACCAGTAATCATTCACATCAGGCTCCAAATGATATCCTCCTTCTTTACCCAATTCAATTCCGTCAGCTTTGTGATCATAAATTTCCTGACACATCTTCTCAGTAAATGCAGCAGTATAACTTTCATAGGGCAACCCAAGCGATTCTATCTCACCATGCGGAAGACGGTGGGTTAAATCGCCAACACCATCTATTAATTTAGGCGGTTCATCATTTGTTCTGAAATAATGCCGCGTCCATTCAACAATCCTTTTTTCAACTCCTGGATAGGTATTTGGATCTGAATCATATTCTTTAAAATCATCGGGCGTGTCACATATTCCTGTTGAATCATATTTTATAAAACTATTTTTTGTAAAAGAATCATCATTCCAATTCCAGGCATTACCATGAATTTCATATGTCCTGGTCTGATATGGTATGCCGATATAGTAAAAGTTGTCTTCATTCGGTTTTTCAATAAAATCTGTATGCGAGTACAGGATTTTCAATTCACCCTGTTCATCATAAACAGGATTTCTTCTCGGATACCCAATTGAGACCTTGTCCGTCATGTTTCCATATTCATCCACCTTCAGGGTTATCTCATGGCCTACTCGTGGATCATCCGGGTTTCTTTCATAATGGTAACTGATGCTTTCTTCTTGTGTTGTCAGGTAAACTGCATGGGGATTGTTACCCTTGGGTTGGATTTCCGTGATCAGATACCGGTTTTGGGTCACCACATAGGAGTGGGGCTCTTTTTCAGAGCCGTCTCTGGCATACACCTCTGTCCGAAGCACGGCCCCCCGTAATGCACGGAAGATTTCATGGGGTAATGCTATTGAATCGCCACTGGTATGGGCCTTAACCAGCTGGTCCTTCATGGGAAACGCTTTGGCATCCCCGGCATAAAACTCCTGTTTATACGCTTCCATGAGCTTGTGGTGATCAAAGGGCTCGCCGTCTTCCCCCAGCCTGTCTTCATTAAAATATACACCGGTATGAAACCAGGAGCGGGTTTCCACGGGCGGGACGTGAAAGGCCGAATCATTGTTTGCAAAAAGCTGATCATCCCCATGCAGGCCGGGGCTGGTAAAATCGTCAAACGTCTCCGTATCAAGCTGGTCCACCCGGCCAAACCCGCGAAACTCTCTTTCCCTGCCGTCATAATTACCGTGATGGTATTTGTAGGTGGTGACCAGCTTGGTCTTGCTGATATGGTCGATGACCTCCACCTTTTCTACCACCTGCACGGGGAAAGGCAGGTTGGTAGCCCAGGGCGTGCCGTTTTTTTTGTCCTCCAAGTAGAACTTGGTGGAGGAGGCATATTGCACTTTTGTTGTTGCGCCCATGTTGTTAGTCATTTCGTTCAGGACGTAGGGCTTTACCCCGCCACAGAAGTCCAAGGCCTTATAATTTTCTCCCGGATATCGCCCATAGTCATAACTCCAGACAAGCGTTGCCGTGCCTGTTCCGAAAATATCTGCAAATTGAACAGAATCAATATCGGTTACCGGCGGTGTCCCGTTTATTACATACTCATCACTCCATCCGTTTCCGGACTGGTTGAACCAAAAATGCACTTTGCCCATATCCACACCCATATCCACATAGGCCATGTCCGCACATCCTGAACCGTCAAGATCAGCCAGAAAAAGCCTGCCCGGATCAAAATTGCACTCCAGCCGGGGGGAACCGGTCATGGTGATGCGTTTGCCGAATTTTCCATACCCCAGGTTGGGCCAGTAATCCACCCGGCCGTTATGCAAAAGAACAATGTCGTTAAGCCCGTCACCCGTCATGTCTGCCAGTCGAACTCTGCCTGAGGGATCGTTGAAATAAACATCCGGGAACGCCTTAAGATCATGTAACCGAATGACGGCCTTTGGATCGCCATACCCTTCTTCGCCTTTGCATTCAAACCACAGGAAATGAAGATCACGGGTCATGAGAACATCTGACCTACCATCACCGGTGAGATCAATCAGCCTTACATTTGGATCGCCAAGGCTGAAGCTCGGACAGGTAGGAAATTTTTTAAACGGCTTCCATTCACCGTCTGAGGTTGCCTCATAAAATCCTGCCATCTCCGGCCATTGCACAATCAGGTCTGCCATACCGTCACCACCCATATCTCCAAATGCAACACCGGGCTGTGAAAGGGATATTCTTGCAGGCACAGCATGTTGCCGTTGACGCACATCCAGATTTGCATTGCCAAGATTTTGCCAGAAATAATATCCTGTGGATGTTGTATTCAATACATCAGGAAGACCATCCCCAAAAAGGTCAACAAGGGTTGTTTCCGGATTTTTTAATGACATGGGGGGCATATCATTCCCCCTTGCTGTCACGGACTTGTATTTCTGTTCATGGGGTTTGAATTCCGAATATTTAAAAGTCACCGGTGGCATGTCTGATGATAAATAAGAACCATTGTTTTTCTTTTTGTATCCGGTAACGGTTGCAGATGATAGTATTGATAGATTTGTCTGCGGATCATTGTCATATTTGAAATCAGTAGACTTAACCAGGGTCGGGGTATTACCCGATTCTTTAAAATGATGAAACATCAATACGCGTTCGCATCGACGCAAGGTACGAATTTCAAAGCCGGACCTGAAGGATGAAAAAGGATCTTCGCGGACAAGCCAGTTGTCATCGATATTTTCCAGTTCTCTTGGAGCAGGTGGATTTGTATAGTCAGGATTATCTCCATCTTCCAATTTTGAGTAGTCAAAAACGATCTCAAATACATAAAATCTGTTAACAGGATCTTTGATGGTTGAATAATTATCCTGATGATGGGTTCCTGTTCGTTCAGGTCCCACTTCAACCCCTTCCGGAGTGTTGCCATAAAAAATACGGCGGATATATCGCTGGCTCACATAACTGCGGTTCTGCTCATAGATTTTGTTTTGTACCGTGTTTTCATTTTCTCCGGCATACTCATACAAAATATGATTGCCCTTGGCGTCAAATGTTTCCTCAAGCAGCCATTCGTATATTCGGCTTGATTTGGCAGGATCGACAATGCGAGCATTTACGGATTTGCCGTATATGCTGGTAATGTTTTCCTTTGTCGTTGCCCGCCAGTGGATATCACCGGCATCGCTTTTCTTAACCCATTTTTCAATTCGCGCAAAAAGGCCTTCGGTTCTGGGGCGGTAACGGGTGATCTGGTAATCCGCAGGCTGGTGATCTTCGGCTATCTGAGGGCATGAAGGAACCAGGTCCTCAGCACCGGACATCACAAACACATCAGCATCTCTGTATTTTGGTAGCCCTTTTTCTGTCTTTCGTGTAATACGCGGTATGGAAAGCTGCCATCCAAGACCGAACGGACCGTTTCCGTTGCCGGTGCTGTATTGCAGGGTTAATTTGGGTCCAAAATCGCCACGGCAGGGAGATGTATAAATGGGTATTGAAAAATTCCCGGTGCCTGAAAAAAGATTCGGCTGAAAGGTTTCACCAATACCTTTGATGGCGCCCCCGCCTTTGGGAAGGGAAATCGCAGGTGTATTTGTTCCTTTTTTTTCAGTCATGGTCATTATCTCAATGAAGTTTGTTTACGTGGATATTGTGTTCGGTTGCTTAAACGTAACGGATACGAGATCCGCGGCACCGGAGAGAATAAAAACGTCTTTGCTGTCGTCACAGACAGACACACCCTTGGCGGTTTTCCGAGTAACGCCCGGTATGCTCAGCGCCCAGCCGAGTCCGAATGGTGAGTTTCCGTTGCCGGTCGAATAGACCAAACTCAAGCTCGGCTGAAACCCGTTTCGCCCCGGGGGCAAATCAATAGGTACGCTGTAGTTGCCGGTTCCCGTGTGCAGGTCAGGCGAGAACTTCTCACCGATGCCCTTTAATGCTCCCCCACCTATATTTGTGCCATATGGCAAGTAAGGGCTTGTTAAAATAAAAAAGCTCTATTACTTTTGCAGAGTAAGTTCGGAAGCCCGTAGGGCGACTGAACTTACTCTGCAAACAACG
>JAFCZU010000537.1 GCA_019314185.1 Deltaproteobacteria bacterium
AAAACCATATTTTGGGAATTGCTTGATATTCGTAGGTTGGGTTGAGGTACGAAACCCAACATAACTGATTACGCTCAACCCAACCTACCAAAAACCGGACTTTTCGTTCAGACACTAAGTAAATGGAGTGAATCCCTTAATTCATAAAGAAAGATACCCCATTGGGAGACCGGCTCTGCATGTAGATTGCCTGGCCTGCCCCCTCCTTCACGAGCATCTGTCCTTTCCGCGATCATGAAGCTCGTATAGACTTTCAGATAATTAATTTCACTGTGTTATCAGTCGTCGACGTATAACTAATACGCCTTCCTCCTTCTGGCCTTGTGAAATTAATTATCTGAAAGTCTATAGCATCTTTCGTCCGAAAAAACGGATTTGATCAACGCGGCAATATCTGCCAGGTTCAGGGAGCTCTTTGGGATAAAAGCATCGGCCCCGCCATCGTAAGCCGCCTCTCTGTATTCCCGCAAATCATAAGCTATAAGAATAATAATGGCTATTTCTGGATGACTTATTTTGATTCTCCTGGTAAGCTCAAGACCGCTTTCGCCGGGCAACCGGATGTCCATAAAGATCACGTCAGGCAGAAAAGCCTTGATTTTTTGCAAGGCCTCCAGGGATTGTCCTATGCTGTCATGCAGTTCATGGGCAACCCGTTTTTTTTCATTTTCCTGGGCTGTCATGAAATGCTTCTGGCTTTCCCTTAAAGCCCCTTCCGCCTTAATGCGTCTGATAACATTTACCAGGCCCAGAACAAGCCCTTCCACCCCCCTGGTAGCTTTTTTTACAGGCTGAAGGGTCCAGTCCCAATATGTTATCCCGCGTTCCGGATGTTCCGCGTACTCAAAAGGCTTCGCGTACGCCGTATATGGTTCACCTTTTTCAACAACACGACTGAAAATCGACCGGTTGTCTTCATTGGGGTACAGCTCAAAATGGTTCTTGCTTGCAAAAAAAACCGGGGTCGCGGCCGTCTGCCGCAACGTAAGCATGGTTTACCCTGATGAAGTTGAAATCCGTGTCCATGTAAGCGATCAACATATGGGTTGTCGAGAAGACCTTCTCCAAAAGCTCGTTGGTGTTGCGCAGCGCCTCAATAGACTTCCTCTCTGCGCCTTCTTTCTCTAACTCCCTGACCCTTTTTTCCAATTCTTCATAAGTCAGTTTTTTCAGCATTATCTCTGTCTTCCTCAGCAATAAGATGTAACCCAAACCTTCCTTTTCAGCCTTTTATGGCACTACTGCTTCTATTGCCGATGAAACCAGCCAGCCTCGCTTTCCGTCCGGCAGACTTATGTGGGAAAAGCCGGATTTTAAAGACTTAGAAATTTTATTTTCATACCAGATTACCTGAGCTTCACCCATGCCAGCAACAACCAGATCGAGGTCGCCATCTTGGTCAATGTCATCAAGAGAAACGTCTCCGGGCCAAATAATTTCATCATCAATCAAATGTTCAACCCACTGTATATCACCATTATCTGACACGGGTTCAAACCATGAAATTTTACTGATAAAAAGCCCCGATACCACAATATCGTCTTGTCCGTCTCCATTGATATCTCCGGCATAGATGTCTGTACCATTAAAAGTATCACTTACAAGGTGTTGGGTCCAGAGACCGCTCTTTTTTTCAGGGGCTTCATACCAGTAGATAGTCTTTCCCCGAAATATTGTTACTACTACATCCATTTTCTCATCTCCGTTTACATCCAAGGAGCTCACATCAAAGGGATTGGAAACCTCAGAATCAATGTCAGTTCGTTCAAAAATGATATTCTTGCCTTTATCGTCAACTTTAAACCAGGAAATACATCCAGGAACGTCATCCTGTCCCAAATATGAATTAATGATATCTGTCCGCTGATCTCCGTTCATGTCATCAAGATACAGGGAACTCCCTGTCACTCCGGGCAGTGATCTTTTCTGCCAAAAGTCGGCGTTACTCTCGTAATATCCCGGGTTGATAAAAACATTGGTCCCCGCATTTCCACCCGACACAATGTCCTGCATTCCGTCCTTATTTACATCCAGTATATACATTTTAAAATAAGCATTGTTCTCATCCGAACATACCAGAAACCGCTCCCATTCGTCAGTAGGATCAACAGGTGCCCTGAACCAGTAAACATTTCCAGGCGAATCGGACACCCCGACAGCGCCGGTACCTACAACAACATCTTCGCGTCCATCTCCATCCATATCATCTACAGTAACACCATTTGAATTTTGAATGGGGTCTATAAAACTGAAACTTATGATAAACTTGTCCCATTTTCCGTTCAACTCAATGTTGTTTCGGAACCATGCAATCTCAGAATTGTAAAGGCCCCAATGTATATTTGTGGTCGTAACAATATCAAGGTCTCCGTCACGATCCATATCTTTAACATAAAGGTATATTGGGTTGATTTGGTGACCAATAACATGTTTTTTCCAGTTTCCTGC
>JAFCZU010000010.1 GCA_019314185.1 Deltaproteobacteria bacterium
TGGAGGAAAAAATTATGGAGTTAAACGAAATTACAATAACCAAAGCAATAGTTGAACGCTTTTCGCAAAAATTTCTGGAATATACTGAGGTTGACACAGCCATAGTAGGTGCAGGTCCATCCGGTCTGGTAGCAGCATACTTTTTGGCAAAGGCCGGCAAAAAAGTGGCGATATTTGAGCGTAAATTGAGCATCGGCGGCGGCATGTGGGGCGGTGGCATGATGTTCAATGAAATAGTGGTGCAAGAGGAAGGCAAAGAGATACTTGATATATTTAATATCAATACCAGAGAATATAAACCCGGCTACTATACTGCGGATGCTGTTGAATCGATCACGACCATTGCTTCATATGCGACCAAAGCCGGAGCAAAGGTTTTTAATTGCATGAGTGTTGAAGATGTCATGATCCGCGAGAATCGTGTTGCAGGTCTTGTTATTACCTGGTCGCCGGTTGAATCGGCCGGTCTTCATGTGGATCCTCTTACCATCAGAGCAGGAAATATCATTGATACAACCGGACATGCTAATGAGGTGCTTCGTGTGATTGAACGGAAAGCAGATATGAAATTAAACACGAAAACCGGAAAGGTAATGGGCGAGCGTTCTCTTTGGGCCGACAAGGCGGAAAGGCTTACGATTGAAAATACAAAAGAGATTTGCCCCGGAGTCTTTGTAGCCGGGATGTCCGCTAATGCTGCTTTTGGCGGTCCAAGAATGGGACCAGTCTTCGGTGGAATGCTTCTTTCCGGCAAGAAGGTGGCGGAACTTATTGTTGCAGAAAATTAGAATAGATAGAACATGAGTGCCTAAAGTGAGCTAAAGTATATTAAAGTGCCTAAAGTTAAGGAATGTCGGCATTTTATATATTCCTTAAGCCATTAATGCAGGAAGAGGGCAACCTCCTGTAGTTTTGGATTATAATTGATGGTTTCGTAAAAAGTCAAAAAACGCTGGTTGCGAAATGTGTTAACTGCTTGATATGATAATTAAATATTTTGTCTTAACACTTAACACTTAATACTTAATACGAATTCGACTTTTCACGAATTCATCATAACTAAGAGGTTTATAAAATATGACTCAATTAGAAACAGCACGTAAAAATAAAATATCAGAGGAAATGAAGATATGCGCTGAGTACGAAGGCGTTAAGCCGGAATTTATCCGCAAGGGTGTTGAGGACGGCAACATTGTAGTGGTAAGGAATAAAAAGCATACATCTGTTTTACCTCTCGCTATAGGAAAAGGGCTCAAAACAAAGGTCAATGCTAATATCGGAACCTCAAAAGATCGAAGCGATATTGAGTTAGAGCTCAGAAAAGTAAAAGTATGCGTTGCTGCCAAAGCAGATACAATTATGGATCTTTCTACCGGCGGAGATATCAGAGCAATAAGAAAAGCAATTATCAGCCAGTCGTCTCTGATAATCGGAACTGTTCCGATATATCAAGCCGCTGCCAATACGCTCACTGCTAAAAAAGCTATTGTGGAAATGAGTGCAGATGACATGTTTGACGTCATAAAAGAGCATGGCGAAGATGGCGTGGATTTTATTACCGTTCATTGTGGCGTAACAAAGAGAAGTGTCGGCTGTATAAAAGATGAAGGCCGTCTCCTGGGCATTGTCAGCAGAGGAGGTACTTTTTTGTCAAAATGGATGGAATATAACAAAAAGGAAAATCCACTTTATGAACAATACGACAGGCTGCTTAAAATAGCCTCTTCTTATGACATGGTTCTCAGCCTTGGTGACGGCCTGAGACCAGGCTGTATTGCCGATGCTACAGACAGTGGACAGGTACAAGAGCTTATTCTGCTTGGCGAGCTCACAAAAAGAGCAAGAGACTATGGGGTTCAGGTTATGATAGAAGGTCCGGGACACGTTCCAATAAAAGAGATACAGGCTAATGTTGAACTGGAAAAAAGTCTCTGCCATGGAGCGCCATTCTATGTACTTGGCCCTCTTCCCACAGACATAGCGCCCGGTTATGATCACATTACGGCAGCTATCGGAGGAGCCATTGCCGGATCAGCAGGCGCGGACTTTCTCTGTTATGTCACCCCGTCAGAACACCTGAGACTTCCGACTATAGAGGATGTCAAGGAAGGCATCATAGCATCAAGAATTGCCGCTCATATTGCAGATATTGCCAAGGGGGTTCCAGGGGCGCTTGAAAAAGATCTGCTGATGGCAAAGTACAGAAATGAATTTAACTGGGAAGAACAGGTAAACATGTCCATTGATCCTGATAAAGCAGGGGCGCTCCTGGAAACCAGTGAAAGCGCAAGTAAAGAGGGATGTACCATGTGTGGGGATTTGTGTGCGATCAAGCTTGGGAAAAAGAGATAATTAACTATTCTTCAGCCTGCGGCCTGCAGCTTTCAAGCTAACAACCTGAACAGTTAGAATTTCTGGTAACCGTTCACGACTTGAAACTTGAAATTAGAAAGTAGAAATTGATGAGAGACGGTTGCGAGAACTTATTAGAAAAAAAGTTCTTATCTGAGTCAAACGCAACAAAATGCAAAGCAATAGTTAATAAACTTGACCCAAGATTGAATACATTCATCTTTCCAAGTTTCGTAAACGCTTACAATAACTTCTTCGCTTTGACGATATTATCAACTTCTCCCATTACTATCAGAGTGATTCCCTCTTTAAGAACCATTGAAGGAGAAGGATTGAATTTAATTTCTCCCTTATATTGCCTTACTCCAAGAATAAGCAGACCAAATTTGTCTTTTATTCCTGACTCACCGATCTTTTTTCCCAAAGCAGCGCTTTCCCCTGAAATAGTTATTTGATGAATTCTTAAATGAGTCCCCTTACTGCGAAGCATACTGTCAAGAAAATCAACGGCTGCGGGACGAATCATTTCAGACGCCATGCGGAGCGCACCGATAACATTCGGTGATACAACACTATTTGCTCCGGCCTTTTTGAGTTTAGACCACAGTTTCTGATCTGTCATTCTGCTTATTATTCGTATTTTCTTATTGAGCATTCTTGCTGTCATTGTAATATAAAGGTTGTCCTTATCCGAAGGCAGAGCGATGATGATTCCCGCTGCTCTTTCAATTCCGGCTGCCAAAAGATTCTGATCATCTGTAGCGTCCCCTTTTACATAGAGCAAATTTTCTGCCTGGCTGCACCGCTCTATATTCTTTTCATCAAACTCTATTAAAACAACCTGCTCACGGTTTTTGATAAGTTCTTCAAGAAGAGGAGAGCCTGTTTCGCCGCCGCCGCATACGATATAATGATTATTTAACTTCTTTATTTGTTTATCCATCTGTTTTTGCCTCAATATTCCGGTGATATCCCCCTCAACCAATAATGCCGTCATGCTGCTTATGCCATAAAGCAAGATCCCCATCCCAAAGGTGATGAGAATCATGGTGAATATCTGTGCAGTAGCATTACCTGTAACCTGAAGAACCTCACCATAACCAACGCTGGTTAATGAGATTACCGTCATGAATATACAATCCATGAACTTTGGTTTTCCACCAAACAAAATATAATAACCAATACTTCCCGCTAATATTACGAAAAACATGGCGATCAGCACAAGATATAATCTTTTTTTAATATTCATAGAAAAATTTCAACCAAATTAGTAACTGCTCAGACTATTAGCCTGAGTAGTTGCCCAAGTTTTTTGCGGCGGCAAAACCAAGCTCAAAGGCTTTTAAATTAGATTCTACAAAGACTTTTTTTGTTTTTGTCTGTATTGATTCTTTAATGCTGTCTACCGACAGCGGGAGGACGTTTGTTTGAATAAGGGCGCCAAGCAAGACAATGTTAACCGACAGAATATTACCCGCCTGTTTTGCAAGATCAGCAGCATTAAAGGCAATAAGGCGTTTGGCTTTGGACCGGATCAGATCCTGCAGTTTGTCCAGATCAGGGTAACCACCTTTTCCAAGAGCCACAGTAAATGGAGGAAGACAGGAAAGATTGGTAATTACAACAGTGTTGGAATTGCATTTATTGATGGCCCTGAGCGTTTCAGAGGGTTCAAACCCCACAAGCACATCTGCCTCTCCGTCTGATATTATGCTGCTTTTTGCGCTACCGAATACAACGGCAGATTCAACCACGCCGCCTCTTTGGGCCATGCCGTGTATTTCACTCATGCGGACAGGGATTTCGGACAAGAGTGCTGCTTCTCCTATAACCTTGGTAGTAAGCAGGTTTCCCTGTCCACCAACAGCCACAATAATCAATCTTCTTGTATTCATTATGTTACTCCTGTTTTTCGATACTTGTTTTGCTTCCTGGAATCCTGATTACACTTGTATTTGTTTTACTTTAATGCTACTGCGTAGCACCTCTTATTGCAAGTTTTTCCTTTGTGGAAAAGCAGAGCAAAATCAACCTCCTATTCTTCATCTTCGGAATAAAATGTAAGATCTGTTTTCGATTTTTTGATAAAGAATTTTAGAAAACCGACTTCTTTTATTTCTTTCAAATTAATTTTGGGACGATCAGCGTTTTCAGTTAATGCGATTCCCTTTAAATTAGGATTTTGGTGGGTTAAGATGATGGCAATTTTTTCAGCCTCTCGCGAATCCTTTGCTTTTATAAATATCGTGGCATAAAACCCATACTTTTTGAGTACACCATCAAGATTTAACAGGAAATTTTCTCCATGTAGTTGAACTTTGAATCTTTTCATTCAATCCTCTTTGTTGCAGCGCTTCACCCGCCTGCCTGAAAATATTTAAGTCAAATCAAAAATTTTGCCTGTAAAGTTTCCTTGATTGACAATAACAGTCTTTTTTGATACCTGCAAATAACAAGTTACCAAAAAATTAGCTTAATCCGAATTCAGGAAAAATTATGGGAAAAAAAAGTAGGTTAAAACAAGAAAAGATAAAAAAGCAATCTAAAACAGCAAAGAAACACCCAATGGAAACAAAAATCCATCAGTTTTTATTGAAACGGGATGTTGACCTAAATAACGCCTCCGGACTGTTATATATTGTATCTATGATGGCTAACTTTTTAATTTTTCGCTCAATCAAAGAGCACTCCGATCTTCCGAATATTCGACCGGAGGAGGATAAAGCCGATGAAAAACGAATGGAAAAATTAGGTCAAGCCCTGTCTTACGAATGTGAAGAACTCAACATTGAATTCCAGGAAATCATGAACGAGCTGGTATTTCCAATGGCGGGCAATACAGCACTTGTTAAACCGATTCTAAAAAAAATTTACACGCTCCTTGCCTCTATCATCCCTTCCGATAATTTCCGACAAACCACGGAAAGCCAGATCGAAAATCCCGATTTTTGGGGCGACAGTCTAATGCGCTATGAAGACCACAAAAAAAACTATTTTGAAACAATTAAGGAGCTCTTTGCTCTTGCCTTAAACGTTGTCCAGTATAGTCTTGACGGCATGGAAATGAAAGAGGTCAGGCATATAAAAAAGCTTGAACAAATCAGGGAAACACATGCGATTGATGCCCATGATTTTCTAAAACTCAGACGCAGGGCAACAGAATTTTTTAGAATCGCGTTTGCAACATACCTTGGAATTGAATTCCAACCCCTGAGAGAAGAGGTAGATACAAAAATTCTGCAGCCCGGCTATTAAATTAATGTTTTATCTTTATGGAGCCTTTGGGGCTTTCAGCCAAATGACGTAATTTTATTTTCTGTTTTGAAATTGGTTCCTTCTAATGAAAACCGAAACGAGGTACTTCATTATGATAACAGGTAAAATACTCATTGTTGACGATGAACCCTCCATTCGTCAGTTCTTTGACGATGTGCTGACAAAGAAGGGCTACGAAGTGATGTTGGCACAAAACGCAAGAGAAGCGCTGAAAGCGCTTGAAAAAGACGATATCAACATCATATTCCTCGATCTCAAGCTCTTTGGGGTAAATGGAATAGAACTCTGTCGCCAGATAAAGGCATTGAAACCTCTTTCTATTATATATGCCATAACAGGATGGGCGGCACTTTTTGAAATTAAAGAGTGCCGGAATGCGGGCTTTGACGACTGTTTCATGAAACCGGTTTCCGTTGACAGAATCTATAAGGCAGCTAACGATGCTTTTGAAAAACTGGACAGATGGACAAACCGTTACGGCAAAGCCTGATCGGTTGAATCCCCGCAAGTTCTGTTTTATATGGAAGAAATTTTTGCAAAGATCTCACAAAGACTATCTCAAAGTAAGCGAAAAGCGCCTGTAAACCGCCAGACTGAATCCTGCGCCAAAGAATGTGCCGGCACTTGTTTTTTTGCATAAAGACCCGGGTTGTATTGATATGCAAGCAATGGCAGGTTTTATATCATCTATATTTTCAAAGCTTTTGTTTTGATTGATTATCTGTATTAAATACCAGGCTCCTGCGTTTCAAAATATCATAATAAATCATTATCTGCTTAACATAATTAATCGGTTCTTTTCCCCTGCAGTATCCGTATTTGGCCTTTTTATAATATTGATGACTTTCTAAAAGAGGCAGGGTTATTACAAGGGAAGACCATTTATTCGGATCCAACCCCATTTCTCTTGCAAGATTACGCGCATCCAACATATGCCCCTGGCCAACATTGTAGGTAGCAAGAGCTATAAAAAATCTGTCCCAACCATAAGCTTTATTAAAATAATTATATAACATTCTTAAATGCTGTACTCCGGCATTAATGTTTTGTTCCGGATCAAAAATGTCATTCACGCCAAGGCTTTCAGCGGTTGAATGAGCTAACTGCATAAGACCATAAGCTCCTGCAAAACTTGTTGCCTCAGGATCAAAATGAGACTCCTGATATATTTGAGAAGCTATCAGCCTCCAGTCAAAATCATATTTTTTCGCTGCCTTTTGAATAATCGAGACATACAGTGGCAGTCTGGTAGCGAGTCTCCTGTGGTATGCTCTGAAATCAACATAATCAAACAGGTCAATATCAGCATAATATTTATTGTAAATTTTGGTAAACTCACCGTTTTCTTTAATGGTATTAAAAAAATTATTAATATGTTTAAGAAGTTTATGCGCATTTGCGTTTACTGCCCAAGCAAGCTGCTCCCTTTCGCTTATTGAGCATGCAAGAACGGCCGAGGGATAATATCTACGGTTTAACAAAGCAATATTTTTGTCTGCAACAGTCACCTCAATAGCTTTCTCTGCCACTTGTTGAATCAGTTCCTCGGCAGGTGTATTGTCTTGCGGCTCAATCGTGAGCGCTATTCCCTCTCTTTTGAGTACTTCAAGCTGTTCCTGATAGGATGTTCCCTTTTTTACATGAACAGTTTTACCAGCAAGATCTTCTGCTTTTTTAATATCCCTGTTGTCGCGGTGAACGATAATATATTGCTGAGTTGCCATGTATTCACTGGAAAAAACAACCTGCTTTTCCCTTTTTGGTGTAATGGTCATACTGGCAGCAATTAATTCTCCTCTGCCATCCATTAAAGCCGAAATCATCTCATCCCATTTCTCGGCAATTATTATTTCCAGTTTCACTCCAAGATAATCTGCAAAAGCTTTTGCAAGATCATATTCAAAGCCCATGGACTGGTCCCGATATACATAATAACAATGCGAATTATTGCGGGTAATAACCCTGATTTTGCCGGTTTTCAGGATGTTATCAAGAATGACAGTTCTGGAAGTAAACTGATAAACAAACAAAACGCATATAGAGATATATACTATGCTGACAAACAGACAAACCAAACAATTACGAGTTTTGTTTAATAAGTTGTAAAGTAGGCCCCAAATCAAAGACAATTTTCTCCTAATAATCGCGGCAAAAAACACTGTTTTGCGTCATTCCGACAAAAGTCGGAATTCAGTAATTACAGATAGTTATCTCTGTGTTCTCTGTGCGCTAGTTTATTGTAGTCAAGTTTTATTAAAAAAATTAGCAGAAAATTATTATGTACGAGAATGGGCCACCATTAAGCTCGTCGGAGCACATGATAATTTTTCTGCGGGTTACTCGCATGATATTACGCGTTTGAATACCCTCCGTAATGCAAAGTGTAATACAGCGCTTCGCTTGTGTTAACCGCTGACAGGAGAATATTGGATCAACGCTCGGCAACATACCCGCCTTGAACACCTTCTGGGGAAAAAACTATCTGCCACACCTGATTTATCCTTGCACGAAAAGAACCTGCGCAGGATAAGAGATAAAATTTCCACATTCTGTAAAAACGCTCATCATAACTTTTTTTCAGAACATTCCAATTATCATGGAAATTTTTAAACCATTGCATCAGGGTTTTATCGTAGTAAACGCCAAAACTATGCCAGTCTTCAAGAACAAACAGCCCTTCGATAGCATCAGATATCTGATTTGCAGACGGCAACATGGAGCGAGGAAAGATATATCGTTCAATACATGGATTAATATTGGCAACCGAGGTATTTCCGCCTATTGTATGCAGCAGAAAAAGCCCGTCATTCTTCAAGCACCTCTTAACCACCTTCATAAAGGCAACATAATTTTTATAACCAACATGTTCGAACATACCGATGGAAAGGATGCGGTCAAAATGCCCTTCCAGGCTGCGATAGTCCTGGAGGCGAATTTCAACCGGAAAGCCATCACAAAGCTTCTTCGCAAGCTGATACTGATTTTTGGAAACTGTTATACCAACAACTTCAACTCCGTAACGCTTTGCAGCAAATCTCGCAGTTCCACCCCATCCGCAACCAATGTCCAGAACACGCATTCCAGGCTGCAGTTTTAGCTTACGGCATATCATATCCAGCTTCGCATCCTGAGCTTCATCCAGAGTGGTCGCATCTTTCCAGTACCCGCAACTGTAAATCAAACGTCCGTCAAGCATCTGCCTGTAAAGATCGTTGCCGATATCATAGTGATGCTTTCCAATATTGAATGCTTTAGATGGCTTCTGAAAGTTGAACAGCTTAGCCTTAAAAGCCTGAAAAAAGTTTGTCAATGGTGTGACCCTGTTCTCGAGATGGGCTTTTAAAATTCTATCAGAAAATTCATCAAGTCTGTCACAGTCCCACCAGCCATCCATGTAAGACTCACACAGACCCAAAGAACCCTTTACCAGCAACCTTGGATACAGTTGATCATTATGAACCCGCATATCCCAGGAACGATCGCCATTAATTTTAACATCACCAAAAGATAACAGGTCTTCAACTTTTTTGCGTAACTTATCCTGACTCATTGCCACCTCCATCTATATTCAATAGTGTTATGAATGACGTTTTTTTTGAATTAGTCAGAAATGCAAAACAACAAAGCGGTACGAAAGGCAGAGCTAAAGAATGGTTTCATTTTCATGTTTTGTGATGAAAAATAGAATAAAGAAACTCAAATTATAACTGTTCAGGATGTAATTTACTCTATGATCTTAAAATTCCATATTTCTTCATCCTTATAAATATCTCGAAGCTTACTGGAAGCCTTTTCCGGCGTTTTAGCCCTCCAGGTTAAAGGTAAATCATCACCTGTCATACCTCCGACTTCATATGTCCAGCCATCCTCTTTTTTTATAATGTTCAGCAAAACAATCCCGCCATGTTTTTTCCCTTTTACACTGACTTCAACTTTATTGATAATCATATTACCCCTAAAAAAAGATAATGTTAATCGAGCCGATTTTAAAACATCCCCTTGTGCTCATATTGTAATAACTTTCCCGGCGCCGCCTTCAATATACTTATCCGGATATAATTCACTAATCTTATGTATGAATTTAGTGCAGTGGGTCGGGCAAATCTTTTTTAGATTATCTATTAAATCAAACTCCTTGAACCCGTGCAATCCTCCGATGAGCGTGCCGACCTTTCCATGCTTTGAAGCTGCTTCAAGTATTTCCCCAACACCTGGATGAGAACATCCGGCAACCACGACAACATCCTCATTATGTTTTATGATAATAGACTGCTCAGCATTTTTCAGCTCGCCTGTGGAAAATATATTTTCATGAAGCATAAGAGGTTCTTTAATCTTTATTACCTCTCTTGCTCCCACCGGCTCAGGACAGGAATAAGGAATATAAACCCTTGCTTTGTTGATTTTAAGAAAAGCGGAAAGCCCGCCGATATGATCCCAGTGATCATGTGAAATAAAAATCTCATCAACAATTAAAGGATCTATATTGAGTTTATTCATGTTTTCAAGCAAAATATCACCATTGGCGCCTGTATCAAAAAGAATTTTCCTGTTAAACACCTCTATCAGGCAGGAAAATCCCCAGTCACCTGCAAGTCTTTCATCAAATGCTTCGTTATCATATATAATGGTTATCTTCATATTGCCTCCACAGTGGCATTCTTCATTTTGCAGTTTATACTTTTTCAATATTTACGGATGCCGGCAGTTAGCTCTTAGCTGTCAGGCAAAAAACATTGAGCTTGTTGAAAGATACTCTCAAAGCAAAGATTCCCCTGTCATTCCTTCTGGCTTATCTATACCCATAATATGAAGAATGGTCGGGGCAATATCTGCCAACATACCGGGTTTTAAGCTCACAGCCTTTTGATCTTCGTCAACTAAAATAAAAGGAACTGGATTAAGTGTGTGGGCCGTATAAATGTGTCCGTTTTCATCTATCATCTTTTCAGCATTTCCGTGATCCGCTGTAATTAAAACAACACCGCCCATGGTCTGAATTTTCGCAACAATTTTTTCTACACACCCGTCAATCACTTCGCATGCCTTGACCGCGGCATCAAGGGCTCCTGTATGACCCACCATATCAAGGTTTGCAAAATTTAAAACTATCAAGTCATAAGCATTTGATTGAAGCCTTGAAATCACCTCCTCTGTCACCAGAAAAGCGCTCATCTCCGGCTTCAGATCATAAGTTGCAACCTCCCGTGGCGACGGAATAAGACATCGATCTTCAAGGGGAAAGGACTTTTCTTCCCCTCCGTTAAAAAAATAGGTGACATGAGCATATTTTTCAGTCTCAGCTATTCTAAGCTGTCTTAACCCCTTTTTGCTTACTGCCTCGCCAAGAATGCCATCTATATGAACAGGAGAAAATGCCAGAGGCAGGCTAAAAACTTCATCATACAGAGTCATGCAAACAAATTCACACAGTTTTGGGGAAGCATTCCTTTCAAAGGAATTAAAAACCTGGTCAGTAAAAGCATGCGTTATCTCTCTTGCACGATCGGAGCGGAAATTAAAAAAAATAATCCCATCACCATCTTCAACAACTCCCGCAGCTTTTTCATTCTTTCCCGTTATTAGTGTTGGGGAAATAAATTCATCTGTTTCATTCCGCATATATGCTTTTTTCACAGCTTCTACAGGATTCTTCTCCCTTATCCCTTCACCAAGCACATACAGACGAAAAGCCTTCTCTACACGCTCCCATCTGTTATCGCGATCCATTGCATAAAACCGCCCGCAAACAGTTGCGATAACGCCCAGACCGATCTTATCGATATATTTCTGTAAATCCTGCATGTATCCTGCGCCGCTGTCGGAAAGTGTATCGCGGCCATCTGTTATTACATGCACATAAACACGGCTTAGTCCTTTATTTTTAGCGAGATCAAGCAGAGCAAACAGATGATTTATGTGGCTGTGTACACCGCCGTCCGATAAAAGCCCCATTAGATGGAGCGCTGAATTATTGTCCTTTACCCTGGATATTACTGAATTCAGCGCATTATTTTCAGCAAATAAACCATCACGAATGGCCATATTTATTCTAAGCAGGTCCTGATAAACTATTCTGCCTGCGCCTATATTCAAATGGCCTACCTCGGAATTGCCCATGAAGCCTTTTGGAAGCCCTACAGCTTCACCGGAACACAAAAGTCTTGTGCCTGGATATTCTTTTTTGAGTTTGTCCAGGCATGGAGTCCTGGCAAGATAAACAGCATTTCCATCACCATCAGGGCCAATTCCCCATCCATCCAGAATCATCAACATACACGGTCTTTTATTTTTTATCATAGGACTTTGCTTCTAATCCTCTTATTAGTCAAAACCTCACAAATTCATTTTTACTACTGTTTGAACGCATTAGTGAGTTTCAGATCTTTTCAAATTTAATTGTCTGTCTGCGGAAAAGATGCATTAACCATGCTCTTGGTTGTTATCCGTTTTGCATCAACCCAAAGCCCTTCAAGATCATAAAAATCACGAACAGGTTCATAAAACACATGTATAATAACATAACCATAGTCTAACAAAACCCAGTGTCCTTCCTTTAACCCATCTATAGCATAAGATTTTATTCCATGCTCTTTTTTAAGATTCGTCTGAATGTATTCTGCAATTGCGATAACCTGCCGATTTGAACTGCCGCTGCAAATAATAAAAAAATCTGCTATTGAGGATAATCCCCGAACATCAAGTATAACAGGATTAACTGCTTTTTTGCCCAAGACTGCTTGAATATATAAATCAAGAGATGGATCAAAATCATCGGTCATAGATAAAGTCCTTTTGTTTTAATAAATTCTTCCACTTTTTCAGGAACCAGAGATTTAATAGACATACCATGGTTGATAAATTCGCGTATTTTTGTTGATGAAATATTTAGCGGATTAACATCAAAGAAAAAAACCGGTTTTCTTTTGTCATTCACATAACATGATTGTGAATCAGAATATTTATAATTTAATAATATCCTGTTTTGAAGATAATTTTCAAGGGATTTTCGCATTATAAATATGTCATCTTGCTCTGCAGGAAAACGGGTAATCACGATAAAGATAGTAAGCAGGAAAAGATCCATATAAGATTTCCAGGTATCTATTTCAAGAAAAGCATCAAGCCCAAGAATAAAATAGATTTGGCTGTCTTTCGGCATTATGGACTTAAAATGAATAACAGTATCAATACTATATGAAGGCCCTGAACGTTTCAACTCAACATCGGAAATAATAATAGACTTCATAATGTCAGAGCTGTTTGAAACAGCAAGACGTATCATCTCAATACGATCTTTTGCATCAACAATACTGTCTTGCTCTTTATGCGGAGGAATTGCTGAAGGAATAATATAGCTTTTATCCAGAGCAAACCCTTTTTGCACCTCACAAACAGCCTTAAGGTGTCCGTTGTGAATCGGATTAAAGGTGCCGCCAAACAGTCCTATACGCATTGCTAAAGCCTTATCTGCCCATCTCCAAAAACCACAAACTTGGTGGTTGTAAGCTCCTCCAATCCCATTGGTCCAAAAGCATGAAGCTTAGAAGTGCTTATGCCGATTTCGGCTCCCAAGCCAAGCTGCCCTCCATCATTAAACCGGGTTGAAGCATTAACCAGCACAACCGAAGAATCGACTTCGCGTATAAAACGCCTGGCCCTTTTATAGTCTGATGTAACAATGACTTCAGTATGGCTGGAACCGTACTTTGCCATGTGTACGATGGCTTGATCCATATCTTCCACCACCCTTACAGCAACAATAAGATCCAGATATTCGGCAGGCCAGTCCTCTTCCACCGCCATTATCGCTTGCGGCAGAATACGGCATGTTTCAGGACAACCCCTGACTTCAACTCCAGCCTTAACAAACCTTTTTCCAATGGCCGGCAAAAATTCCTGAGCCACTGATTTATGAACAAGCATCGTCTCCATGGCATTGCATACGCCCGGGCGCTGAACCTTTGCATTAAAACAGATCTCTTCAGCCATAAACAGATCTGCGCTATCATCAACATATACATGACATACGCCTTTATAATGTTTTAATACAGGTATCTTTGAATTTTCCACAACAAAACGGATCAATCCCTCGCCGCCACGGGGAATAATAAGATCAATAAATTCCTCCTGCTTTAAAAGCGCGTTGACAGCCGCCCTGTCCCTGACCGGCACAACATTAACCGCAGCCTCCGGGAGACCGCTTTCAACAAGAGCGTGGCTTATAATTCCGGCTAATGCCTGATTAGAATTGAGCGCTTCAGAACCACCGCGAAGTATAACCGCATTCCCTGCTTTAAGACAAAGACCGGCAGCATCTACAGTAACGTTTGGCCTTGATTCATAAATTATGCCGATAACACCGAGAGGTATGCGCATACGCGCCACCTGCAATCCATTGGGTCTTATCCATGTATTGCTCATGGAACCGACAGGGTCCTCAAGCTGCGCCACCTCCCTCAGTCCATCAGCCATAGATTTTATAGTCGAATCAGATACAGTAAGACGGTCGATCATTGCATTTGAAAGCCCCATTTCCTTTGCACGTAAAAGGTCCTTATTGTTTTCTTCTTTTATATATGAAGCCTGTTTTTCAATTTTACCGGCAAGCCCGATAAGAACTCCGTTTTTTATAACTGACGGGCATTTTGCCATCTCTATTGAAGCGGATCGTGCGGCTTTTGCCATATCCAGAATCGTTAATTCAATAGACATTTTCCCTCCTTAAAATATTTTTTTACCACGAAGCACACGAAGAAATTATAAAAGATGAACGTCGAATGATGAAATCGCTCCTGCCGCGACGGGCGCGAGCACGGCGGGTCGCTCTGCCAGTTTATAAATTAGCAGAATTCCTTATTCAAAATTCGACGTTGGATGTTCGATGTTCGATGTTCATCTTTTTAGTTATTTGAAAGTTTAAAAAGCACTTTTCCCTAACAGTCTTCAGCCTTCAGCCTACCCACCTGAGTTACTATTAATCATAATACGTAATAGCAAGGTTGTCTCTATGTATGACTTCATCATAAGACTTATATCCAAGACGATCTTTAATCTTGTTTGATTTGAGTCCCATGATCTTACGTATATCGGCTGCGCTATAGTTGACAAGGCCGGTTCCCAATGTCCTGTTATCATCCATTTTAAATTCTACAGGCGCTCCGACACTGAATTCACCTTCCAAACCAATAATGCCGCTTGGAAGAAGACTCTTCCCTTTTTTAAGTATTGCGGCGGCGGCGCCACTATCAATTTTTATAACACCCTTGGGCTTCAAACTATAAGCAATCCAGCATTTACGCCCTGCAAGCTTTTTCTTTTTCGGAACAAAAAAGGTTCCGCAATCTTTGCCTGAAAAAATCTTTTTCAAAATATCAGGTTTTGCGCCACCGGCAATTACCATGGGTATCCCCGCTGCAGTAACCTTTTTGGCGGCATTTATCTTTGTAATCATTCCGCCGGTTCCAAGAGCGCCTGGGATATCGCTTGCAAGTTTTTCAATGCTCCTTTTTACTGTTGATACAACCGGAATCAGCTCTGCATCAGGATTGCCGCGAGGATCTTTATTATAAAGCCCGTCAATATCGGTAAGATTGACTAACATATCGGCATCCATCAGCATTGTAATCATGGCCGCAAGATTGTCATTATCTCCGAATTTAATCTCCTCCACAGCTACTGTATCATTTTCGTTAATAATCGGAACAATCTGCCATGCCAACAATGTGCATAAAGTATTTCGAGCATTTAAATATCTTTTTCTGTTGCTTAGATCTTCACTGGTCAGAAGAATCTGAGCTACCTTTTTTCCATATCGGGCAAATGCCTTTTCATACTCCATGATAAGTCCAGCCTGGCCAACAGCAGCAATTGCCTGCCTTTTGGGAATTTCATCAGGCCTCCTGGAAAGGCCGACCTTCCTTATCCCTGATGCCATAGCTCCGGATGAAACAAGGATAATCTCCATCCCTCCACCAATAAGATAACAAATCTGCCTGCTGATTGACCTGATAACTTTTAGATTCAACCCGTTATCTTCGGTGAGAACTCCGCTGCCAATTTTGACAACAATGCGCTTTGCACAATCAAAACATGATTTTCTGTTTTTATTCATAATTCAGAATTCAGGAATTGCGCATTCAGGTATTTAGAAATTAAAGGTATTCTATTGATTTTAATCCCTTAATCCCTATGCGCTAAGGAGTTACATTCAACAATTGAACAATTTGCAATTTTAAATCGTCAACCCCTTTTACTGTAATAGCAGAAATTAATTTGATCTTCTTTCCCTTTGCAGCAGACTGGAACACATCTGCCGCTTCTTTGGCACCTGGGATATCAAGCTTATTTAACACAATAATCTGAGGCTTTTTTGCAAGGTCATCGCTGTATAATGAAAGTTCCCTGTTTATAGCATTATAAACATCAAGGGGATGGTTGGTGTCAACAGATGATATGTCGATAAGATGAATAAGGATTCGGGTTCGCTCTATGTGTTTTAGGAATCTTATACCAAGTCCGGCCCCTTTATGCGCTCCTGATATCAATCCTGGTATATCAGCAACAACAAAAGGCTCTCCCTTATCTGTTTGAACTACGCCAAGGTTGGGTGTAAGTGTTGTAAAGGGGTAACCGGCTATCTTAGGACGGGCTGAAGAAATTACGCTGATCAGTGTGGATTTCCCTGCATTGGGAAGACCGATAATACCTACATCCGCAAGAAGTTTAAGTTCTATCTTCAGAGTCAGTATTTCGCCTGATTCGCCCGGCTGGGCAAACCGTGGTGTACGATTTTTCGACGATTTAAAACGCGTATTCCCCTGGCCACCTCTACCGCCTTTTGCTATTATAAAGATTTCGTCAGGTTTAACAAAATCTTTTATCAGATGACCTGTTTCGGCATTAAAGACCAAGGTGCCAATGGGAATTTCTATTCTAAGTTCTTCACCATTTTTTCCTGCTTTTTTTTTGCCCTGTCCGCCGGTGCCATTTTTAGCTTTCAGAACATTCTTGTATTGAAACTGATATAGGGTACGTCTTCGTGATGTTGCCACAAAAACAACATCACCGCCTTTACCCCCATCTCCTCCATCCGGTCCTCCGCGTTGTATAAATTTTTCACGCCTGAAACTTACACATCCGCGACCTCCATCCCCGGACTGAGCAGTAATAATCGCTTCGTCAATGAATTTCACTCTGCATAAACACTTACTTTCTTGCGCGAACGGCCCATTCGCTCATAAGCAACGATCCCGTCAACAGTGGCAAACAATGTATAATCTCGACCCATTCCAACATTATCTCCTGGATGAATCTTTGTCCCAAGCTGGCGAACCAGTATATTTCCGGATCTTACCTTTTCTCCGCCATATCGTTTAACACCACGCCTTTGACCATTACTATCGCGACCATTTTTTGAGCTGCCGCCTGCTTTTTTATGTGCCATTATTTCACTTCCTTGTAATAAAATATGCTTTATAAGCTTATAAAAATTGATTTTTCACCACAGAGTCCACGAATAATATCTTGCAATTTTAATTGGTTATCTCCATATCCCCTGTGCGCTCTGTGGCAAACTCATTTTTTTATGACGCCATCAGATTTCAATACTGTCAATTTTAATTTGAGTAAACTCCTGACGATGCCCCTGCTTCTTGCGGTATCGCTTCCGCTTTTTGTATTTGAAAACAATGATTTTTTTAGTTTTACCCTGCTCAACGATATGTCCTCGAACAACAATATTATCCAAAACAGGCCTGCCAATACTTACATTTTCACCATCTGAAAACATAAGTACCTTATCAAAAGAAACAGGAGCTCCATGCTCTCCTGAAATTTTTTCTACTCTTAAAATCTCCCCTTCCTGGATTTTATATTGTTTTCCGCCAGAAGCAATTATTGCGTACATATTGTTTAACTCCTCGTTTTTTATGCAAGTTCGACCTTTTTTTTAAAGACCTCAAGACAATTATTAATATTTATTAATATAAAAAAGTTTATGTTAATATATATTTATTGTTTGTCAAGATAAATTTGTATATGCATTTCAATTTGACATAAAAGCACAAATCATATTTTATTGTAATAATCATACAATCACTCGACCAAACAAAAGAAAAAGGAGCTCTAATTGAATACCTTTTCAAACCATCAGATAATATTTATAGATGGTAAAACCAGTATATCTTTACACCACAAACTTGTTGGCGAAAGACCTCTGTCAATATATGTTCAAGAAAAACTCTATTCAATTACAATGCGCACCCCTGGTGATGAATTGCCGCATGCAGCCGGTTTCTGTCTTGGCGAAGGAATTATTGAAAAACCTGATGATTTTACCTCATTGTCATTTTGTGAAAAAACCAATACCAGCGGAGTAATTATTACCTTAACGAAATCAAGAATAAATAGAATATCTCATCTTCTTGACAAACAAAGTAATAGACCGACCCACTGCCTTTCCGGCAGAGAGATGATAAACAATCTTTACCAAAATGTTCATCCTTTTAAGAACGAAACCAGAATAAATATAAAAATGGCGCTTGGCTGTCTTGAAAAGCTTTCAGACCATCAACCATTACGCCATCATACACATGCATCTCATGCTGCAGCGCTGTATAGTTCGGATTACAATTTATTGTCTGTAGCTGAGGATGTTGGCCGACATAATGCGATTGATAAAACAATAGGGAAATCATTTCTTGATCGCACTCTTAACAAAGCTTCCTTTTTAATACTTTCTTCCCGTATCAGTTATGAACTTGTCCAGAAAGCGGCAAGAGCTCATATTCCGATCATTCTTGCAATATCACGCCCCACGTCCCTCGCAGTTGAACTTGCATCGCAACTGAATATGACACTGGCATGTCTTGCGAAAAATTCAGGATTATACATTTTCTGCGGTGCGAATCGAGTAAAAAATCGCTCAATTTAGGTTAAAATAAAAAAAGGGTTCAGGCTGTTACAGCCTGAACCCTTTAAATTTTTACAAACTGTTATCTCTTGTTTACACGCCTGAAACTTCTTCCTTAACAGTAACTGCAATCTTGAAAAGTATAGTTAATACAAAAAATCCTGTTGCCCAGATTCCAAGAGTAATTACTATCTCAGGAAACGTAGGAACATATTCGGTTACATGATGAAGTGGATTCGGTACAAACCCGCCCGAAATCATTCCCATACCTTTATCAATCCATGTTCCAATAAACAGTATCACGCATGTAAAAGCCAAAACCTTTTCGTTTTTGCGAGTAGCAGGAATAACAAGAAGAACAATTGAAGTCAGCATAAACAACATTGATGTCCACATCCAGGGAACCAATGCGCTATGTCCATGAAGTCCGAAAAAGAGATATTTAACGTGATCCATATGGCTCGGTATCCTGCTGTAAAATACAACAAAAATTTCACAGAGAAAGAAAAATACATTAATTATTATCGCATATGTAACAATTTTGGCAAGAGATTGAATCTGCTCCCTACCGGGATCAAATTTTGTCACCCTCCTGATGATAAGGCACAAAAGTATCAACAATGCCGGACCAGCGGCAAAAGCTGAAGCAAGAAATCGAGGCGCAAGTATTGCAGTCAACCAGAACCCCCTGCCAGGCAAACCGCAGTAAAGATATGCCGTAACAGTATGGATAAGAGGCGCCCATACAATCGAAAAAATTGCCAGCGCCTTTACCCAGCCTGGATACTTTATATTATTCCTTTCCGCCTCAAGCACATTCCAGCCTATAATGATATTAAGCAGAAGATACACGTTTAAAACGATCATATCCCAGAAAAGCATAGACCCCGGCGTTGGATAGAATATAACATTAAGCACGCGTCTCGGCTGCCCGAGGTCAACGATAATAAATAGCAGGCACATGATAACAGCCGCTATGGCCAGAAACTCACCCAAAATGGTAATCCTGCCGAAAGCTTTATAGTCATGAAGGTAGTATGGAAGAACCACCATAACGCCTCCTGCCGCAACACCGACAAGAAATGTAAACTGAGCAATATAAAAACCCCATGAAACATCGCGGCTCATACCTGTAATTCCAAGACCAAAATCGAGCTGCCACAGATAAACAATAAAAGCAATGCCGATAATTGTCAGCAAGGACAAAATCCAACCCCAGTATGTCTTACCGCCTTTAATAGCTAATTCAAGCATAATAACCTCATACTATGTAGTAGATAGCCGGTCCAGCGCCAAGCTCCGCTTTGCGACGAATTGTATAATTATTTTTCAATAATTTTCTGACTTCAGACTCAGGATCGTGAAGATCCCCAACAACGATTGCTCCATTTGACGCTTCTGCGCAAGCAGGCATTTTTCCAACAGCCAGTCTTTCAGCACAGAAATTGCACTTTTCCACGACACCTTTCATTCTTGTTGGAAACTCTTTATTCTCTTCTTCAATAAAAGGACGTGGATCTCTAAAATTGAAACTTCTCGATCCATAGGGGCACGCAGCCATACAGAACCTGCACCCTATACAGCGATGAAAGTCCATCATAACAATCCCGTCCTCCCTTTTAAAAGTCGCCTTGGTCGGGCATGCTCTAACACATGCAGGGTTTTCACAATGATTACAGAGTACCAGAAATGGCAAATGTTTTATCCTGTCATCAACAAATTCATGTTCCTGCCCTGTAAAGACATGTTTAAACTCATCAATCCATATCCACTTAATTTCATGCCTTTTGTTTGTGTGCTTAGGAATGTTATGAATCTTGTTACAGGCTTCAACAATCGGCTCAAGATCCGCTTCAGACTCGTACTTTCTGGTATCGATAACCATTGCCCATCTTTTTGCTTTCAGCGCCTCCTGATTTGAAAGTATTTCAGGTCCGTGTTTTTCGCCATGAGCTTCAGATGAAGCAAATGCATCTAAAACCGGCTTTGTTCCTAAACCAAGGGCTGAAATACCAGCTAATTTCAAGAAGCTTCTTCTGCTGTTTTTCATCACTTCTTCTCCTTCGGTGGCTCTATGTGGCAATCCCAGCAGTAAGGTCTTACCGATGCATAATCGTGGCATTTATCACAAAAGTCAGCCTTGTTGGAATGACATCCCATACATGAATTTTCTCCGCTGGAAAGACTCATATTAAACTTCTTACCATTTTTATTCACATAAACCCTGTTGGCCGTTCTTACAACGGAATCTCTCCAAACATCGAGTATCTGCATGTGTTCCG
The DNA here is from genome assembly GCA_019314185.1 of Deltaproteobacteria bacterium. The sequence goes on from JAFCZU010000010.1 coordinate 20,824, forward strand.
CCTTCATAAAAGCCTTTGGCTCAAGACACTCTTTTGCAAGTTTTGCCTTGTCGGTCAATTTTGGTTCAGGCACAGGAGATGCTTTCCCCATATTATACCAAAAAGGAAATGTAATAATCACAATAAAAATTATTAAACCGGTGATTATCTTGTTTTTATCGTTCATCAGTATTACCCTCCATTACTGAACGCAGTACTCTACTACCGGCCTGAAAAATCAGGTCGAACATAATATCCATCAGGATCACTATCTTTGTCCGGTATGTCTTCTCCGCGCAGGTTAACGGTTTTTTCCTTTTCTCCAGGTATGATCAGAGCATTGGCTACCAGTTCATGGATACCTGTAACATCCACTTCAGGAACCCAATACTCCATAAGCGGCGGGAACACAGCCCTGTCAATTGCGCATATACATGAAAGCATGTTTACACCATGTTTTTCATTAACATATTTTACGGCATTCGCTCTCGGCAAGCCTCCTGCAAGCCGCAATTCCATGTCTTCACTTGCGTTCAAACCGGACCCGCTGCCGCAGCAAAATGTCTGCTCCTTTATGCAGTTCCTCGGCATCTCATAAAAATTATTGCATACATTTTTTATTACATACCTTGGTTCCTCAAAGAAACCCATTCCTCTCGCAGGATTGCAGGAATCATGGAATGTAACCTTTAAGTTGTCGTTACGCTTCGGATCAAGATTGAGCTTACCGTGCTTGATAAGATCGGCAGTAAACTCAACGATATGAACCATCTTGGTGGATTTAGCATTTTCGAACTTGGTGCCTGTTATCGGATTAACCGGTTCTTCAAGAAAATCGGCAGGACCGTTCATTGTGCCCATATACTGGTTTATAACCCGCCACATATGGCCACACTCACCTCCGAGAATCCATTTTACCCCCAACCTTTTAGCTTCAGCGTACATTTTTGCGTTAAGCCGTTTCATGGTCTCATTAGAAGTAAAAAAGCCAAAGTTACCACCTTCGGATGCGTAAGTACTCCATGTAATGTCAAGTCCATACACTTCTTTAAGATAGTGGAAAAGTACCATATAACCCATACAGGTATATGTACCCGGATCGCCGAACACATCGCCGGACGGAGTAATAAAAAGGATGTCAGCGCCTTTCTTGTTAAATGTGGGGTTTACCCTGACACCTGTACACTCCTCAATATCATCAACAAAAAACTCTATCATATCCACAAAAGCCTGTGGCTGGATTCCCATATGATTTCCTGTCATGTAACAATTGGAAACAGGGGTTGCTATCCAGTCGATATTAAGGCCAAGAAGATTAAGCAACTCTCTGCCAATAATGGTAATTTCCGCGGTATCAATACCATACGGGCAAAAGACCGAGCAACGCCGGCATTCAGTGCATTGAAAGAAATAATACCACCACTCTTTCAAAACATCTATCGTAAGCGGCCTTGAGCCTCCAAGCTTTCCAAACATCTTTCCGAATTTTGTAAAATCATTTCTATATACAGATCTTATAAGTTCGGCTCTGAGAACCGGCATATTCTTCGGATCGCCTGTCCCGATAAAAAAATGGCATTTATCTGCGCATGCACCACATCGCACACAGATATCCATGAAAATTTTGAAGGTTCTAAACCGGTCCAGCCGTTCCCTCATTCCCTCATAGATTATCTCTTTCCAGTTTTCAGGCAGTTTCCAGTCGTCATGTTTAGGATTCCATTCCCTTGCATAGGGAAGATCAAGTGTTTTAACGCTTTTGGGTTTAGCGGCAAAACAAAACATTCCGTCTTTAATTACCGTGGGAGTATCCATCCATCCGGTTTTGGGTGGATTAAAATCTATTTTTGAAAAATGTTCATCTGATTTTAGATGTTCTGACATTAGCTCTCCTTTTCCACTGGAAGTCCAGCTTCTATCATTTTTTCCCTGAAGTCATCTTCATACTCTTTGTATGTATGAACCTTGACAGATGGATTCCACGGATTGATATGTCTTTCAGCACGATTATTGTTCGGAAGATTTCTGGTGGGGCTCAAAAACACACCTCCCATATGCATAAGCTTGCTGAAAGGGAAATATACAAAAAGAACACTTACAAGAAACAGATGGACATAAAAAAGTCCTCCCATGCCATCCGGAATAGTTGGATGAAGTGTTACCAGACCCATCGCAAATTCTTTAATACCCACAATATTCACCTTGGTAAAATAGCGCATGAGAATGCCGGTAATAGCTATGCTGATAATGAGAAAAAGCGGGAAAAAATCGGAAGCAAGAGAAATATATCTCACCTGTGGAATATAAATTCTTCTTAAAAACAGAAAGATTGTAGCAGCAAGAAGAACTGCACCGGACATATAAAGCCCCGGCAACCCGATCTGAAAGAAACCATCAACATTTTCCAGCAACTGTAAACACACAGGCACAGGCTCAAGAAAAAATCGCAGATGCCTTATCAACACGGTAAGAAAAGAATAATGAAATGCCAATGCTGCAAGCCACAACCATTTTTCCCATACATAGGTAATTTTAGCCCCTTCATTCAATCTGCAACGGGTATTCCTGAATAATGAGCGGAAAAAAACTATTTCAAAAAACATCCGCACAATTACACCGCCGGCAGTAAACGGATTGTCTATCTTATTTTGTTTGATCCATGGAAGTGTTTTCTGCTGACCGCATGTAGTTGGGATACGGAAAGGAACCGGTGACCGCGCCCAGTCCATTATACGATATACAAAGCCGGCAATAAAAATGAGTACGGCTATATAAGGAATAATGATGCCAAAAAAAGACTGAAGACCTGCTCCCTCAACGCCAAAATAAGCAAGTAGAATAAGAACAACGACTACCAGGAGGGAAAACATGTAATTTATATTCATTAACGTTACCTCGCTCTAAAGCTTTACTACAAGTTCAAAATAATTACGAGATTTTGCAACAAAGAAACTCACTAAAAGTAACCAAATTGGTCTTTTCCAATTTAACAATCTTGCTGTATTGATTTACAAACTCTGCAGCTTATCTATGGTTTCGGTCACCAAACCGGCCCTTTTAAATGCGCTGAACGTTCTGCCTAAATGATCATTCGCCTTTATTTTATAAATTTGTTCTCTGCGTTTCACAAAAACATCAAAGGCTATTAAACCGACCTCATCAATCTTTAGTTCAAACATCAACAAATCGTTAATTATCTCGATGTCTTTGAGTTCTTTTGTTAAATTTTTTCTAATTGCTTTTTTCAAGAAAAAAATAAATGAAGTGGCTTGCGATGGAGATAAGATAGGCTGAACAGCCCTGATCCTGATTATGGGATCAAGGCATGCCTCTATAACCTTCTGATCCATTTTGTTAAGAATCTCGTCAAAAAGAGGTTTTAATGCTTGTGAAATGGTAGCCCCAACAGGATTAGCAAAAGGATCTTTCTGCTTCTTCAGAAATTGAGAGGTATCTGAAGGATAGGCTTCAACCGCCAAGTCAAACCAACATTTAACAATTGCGGATTTTCTTTTTTCTAATAGTTCTTTCAGCTTCATGCTCAGGATTGTTCCAAATTTTTCAATAATAATAACTTAAACAAACCAGCTAATAATAAAGATCACGCCACAAGCTTTAAGATTGGTCTTATAAACAACTTGCAAAATCTTGTCAAGAATAAAAGATAAAAAATGCCGCGCGCCATAAAACTTTATTAGATTTTTTTCTCATATTTCAGCAAGAAATTTTTATAAAAAATGTCAACAGATTTAATTAGTTGTTTAACTGAACCATTGTTTTGAAATAGAAAGGCGGCATGCTGGACTTTCTCCTCATCAGGCATTTGAATATTTAACAGATTCTGAGCATCACTACGAGACATATAATCGCGATTCATCAATCTTGTAATGCGTAATTCCTGTTTAGCAATTACAACTATGATCTCATCAAACAAGCTTTCCATATCAAATTCGAAAAGTAGAGGCACTTCTACCACAACAACTGAATTACCATCCTTTTCCGCTGCTGTAATCTGCGATTTCATAAGCTTAATTATTTCAGGATGTGTAAACTGCTCCAAAACTTTCCTGAAAGTGTCATCATGTATAATCATGCGGCGGATCATTCGGCGATTTAACGTCGCATCATCATTTAAAACCTTTTTACCAAAAAAATTAATTATTTCTTTATATGCAGTTGAACCAGGAGAAACCACTTCTCTTGCAAGAATATCGGAATTAATAACCCTTAAACCCAGTTCTTGAAAGCGGCCACAAACAATTGTTTTACCAGAACCGGCGCTTCCGGTTACAGCTACTTTCTTAATTTTTGACATAGCCTGTTCCTGCTTCCTTATTAAAATCCATATGAAAAAATCTACATTTATGTTATGTTTGAATATAAGCTAATAGCTTATAGCTAATAGCCAAACTATATCAAGATGTTATTAAACAATAATCCGCCAGAGCCTGTTGGCGGAGATGATTAATAAATAATTATTACGAATGCATATTTCATAAGAGCTAACGGCTTAACATAGGTTGTATTTAAGCCTATCTGTGTTCATCTGTATAAATCTGTGGCAAAATAATTATAAAAAACACTG
>JAFCZU010000123.1 GCA_019314185.1 Deltaproteobacteria bacterium
ATATTCAACCCTCCTGTTTTGATTATGAAGAAATTATATCACACTCTATACGACATTACAAGCTTGACATGACACTAGCCCATTTGATGCTGATTTTTGGGAAGTATCCTAAAAGTCGGTTAAGCGGTAAAAGCTGTGGTCTCCTCCCCCCAAAAAAATATGGGATAATTTGAGGTTCAAGTCCTGCTCCACGAATATTTTCAATCTCTTGTTCAGGATACAGTAAGTCCTCATTAGGCAAAAAGGAATACTCAGGGTCAAAAGGTGCCTTTGTTGTTATGAAGGGCCTATACTCCCTTAGTTTTCCAGTTTCCAAGAATTCCTTGCAGTTCTGAATAATTTCTTCTGGTCGCAAGTAACATGTGCCTTTTGTTAAATAATCCAAATAATCTATGGACTTATTTTTCGTGCGTAGCATTGGAAAATGATCGAGGATAAACAACTTTCGTGACTCATAGATTCTTCCACCAGGTTTTTCAGCTATCAACCACTTATATTTTCGTTTGGTAACGATCCTATAGTTGGCGCCATTATTGCCGTCGGTTGCGAACATTATCCCGCCAGGCGAAAGCATACCTTCCACTTTTCTATAGAAGGTTTTCCTATCCCATAGGTGACTCAACATTTCGTTGCAAAGCAGGAGATCCCCTTTTTGTTCTGGAGTAAACGCCAATATGTCGGAAACGAGCAATTCTATACGCTCCATTGCTTTTGCGCTTTTACGCCATTGTTTTAGTGTTTCACGAAAGAAGCCTATACGTTCCGCGTCAATATCGACACCATACACCTTCCTTGCCCCAAAAAGAGCAAGAAGCACACAATTCTGACCAAGCCCGCAACCAGCGTCTATGACGATTTTATCTCTAATATCAATTTGGCTTTCTGATAATATCATCTTGAAAAAAGATACGCTTTTTGCTAAACTATCTCTGCTAAAAAAGCTATTTATCTGTTCTTTCCATCGATTATCAGGAATATCATACGATATGTTTTTTAATTTCAACATAGTATTACTGATAGTCTGCAAGTCACTGTTCATAGCATACTCCTTTGAATAGCTCGCTAAACAATACACGTTTGTCTTGAATAATCTTTAAACATGACCGCATTTAGGGCTTTGAACTCATGCTGAAGAAATAAGGTGAAATGAGTATGATGAATAATCCGAAACCATTCTTAGCCATTGAATAGTTTTGGCCTCTTCGCGCATGTTATAGCTTCGCGAAATCCAGTTTTTCACTATTTGAGGTGCAGTGTCAAAATCGGAAATCGTAAGCTCAAGACAAGTCTTTCCAATTTTCGAAATGGTAGCCTTGTTGTCTTCCACCCTGCAATCAAACCCCACATCCAGGTGCAAATACCATTCAAATGAATGTTCCCCGTCACCGATAAAGGTATCCGTAATTTCAACCTCGTTTTTTGTTTTGTTCAGTAGAAACTGTCGACGATGGGTGACAGCTTCGTTTAACCTGGTATAGCCCGTGTGCTCAGCCTCAAGTAGGTCCTGGTTATCCTCTGGCTCCCATCGCAGAACCCTGACTACGCCGTGCGGGTTGACCAAACCGAACATACTGTTGTGAATTTCGATCTGCTCCTTACCGTCAACAACTACAGTATTGTGGTATTTGGTGGAACGAAACAATCTGCGCATTTCCATATTGCCGGTGTAACAGTAAGTGCCTGGGTCAACAATAACAGGTTTTCCATCCACGCAAAGCTCAAAACTGAGCCAGTCATTGTGCTTGTGCGCGCCCACACCGTTGATACCTATGGGTTGGCAGGCAGCCAAGAGGTAGATGTGTTCTGACCGCATAACATAGATGCCGGCATCAGGAAAAGCGGTTGAATTCAAGAAACTTTTTTTTATCATTTGGGTTTCTGGTAAACTATCTTTGCGGAATCCCTGTGGTTCTGAGGTGTAAAAAGAAAAGAGACTGGAATCAGCAAACCGAAAACAAAATCAATTGTCCATGTTAATACATGGCTTTTTTCGATCCAGTTCGCCATTGCGCCAAGACTGAACAGAACCGCATCTTTACCTTTGTAAGCAAGGAGGTTCTTGTAACTTGTCACCGGTCTGAGATAGCCCTTATGAATGTCCGCAAGTTCAACAACGGGCAAAAAACCGGCTTTTCGAAATCGTTTAAAATTGGCATCCGGGAGTTCCAGACCGTAATGCCCATACTGCTCCACATAACATTTTGAAAAGAGTGCGGGATGTTTTTTTGCCCGTTTGTAAACAATGCTTTCGGAATCGCACTCAATGCTGCTGAGCAGATATCCTCCTGGTTTCAACACCCGATATATTTCGCTGATAACGCGGGATTTTTGGTGCAAAGGGATATGCCCAAACACATGCGAGGTGTAAACACAGTCAAAAGAGGCATCAGAAAACGGCAAATGTTCCCCATCGATCTGATAAACCCAGCTGTAAAGACTGCGCGCTTCGAGCAAGGATGACACTGAGAGATCTACGCCCGCAACATACCCATGTTCCGGCAAAATCGCTGCCCCCCCCCCGCAACCAAAGTCAAGAATCCAAGGGTGATCGTTCGAAATAATCTCTTTGAGCTGCTTTTGGAGAAAACGGGCTTCAAAGGCTCCAATGCTTATTGATCGGTACAGGGTCTTGAAGATTTTCTTAATTCCATTGTTTTGGCCAAGCGACCAGTCTTTGGTTTCGGTGAATTTACCTTCATAAAACTCATCTTCCGTGCCAAAACACAAGATTCCATTTTTCTCTGGAAAAGCCCTTCCGCATTTGCAGCAATGGGCTTTGTCATCCATATAATCCAAATCAGATTTACAAAAAGGACAGACCGCCGTCGCACCGTCAATGTTGCTGCTTAAGTCCATTAGTTTTTTCTTATAACTGTCCATATTGTTCAACTCCATCTTCATCAAAAAGCCAGAAAATTTCCTCATGCGCCCTGCCAGCCATTAATTTGAAATCCGAACGTTTAAAAAGCACAGCCCCAAATGAAAGCAGATAGCGGAAATCCCATCTGTCCCAATCATAGTAATCAGCGAGGATAAAAAACCGCCCGTCGTCGGAGTCGCCAATCATAGGCATTCTGCCATCTGGCCGCATGCAGTACATAACAAACTCAAACATTTTCTCAAGACGCTGCCAGAAGGGTGCAGGGAAAACAATGTCATTCCTTTTGCAGAGAATTGCGGAATAGGTGAACAGTTCCATAACCAGGCGATGGTATGCGGTTGAGTTTTCAAAGCTAACCCCATCGGGATAAACCATTTCATCCATACACCGGATCAGTTCTTTAACTCCGAATCTCTTCCACCTCTTTGCGTCTTTAAATTGCGGAAACATAATTCCGATAAACAGCAGTCCCACTATGTCAGAGAGGTAATGATTCGTCCGGATGCCGCTTTTGTCTTCAAGATTGTGCTCAATATACCAGCCGTGTTGCCAGATGCTTTTTAAAAACTTCTTGTCAAATTCATCCGTCCAGGCAGAATTGCCCCTAAGCGCCCACCAAGCCCATATCCAGTTGCAGGCACGGATGGCCACCTCCATGGCACATGTCCAATTTAGACCATAACAAAAGGGGTTGGCTTCTATCCAGTGGGAGATTTGCCTGACGGTTTCCTTAATATATTTTTCATCACCGGATATATAATATCCCTTTATGAGGAAGGGTAAATGCTGGAATCTGGATAATTCCCATGGCATCTTACAGTCTGTATTGTCTGAAGAATTAGAAACCGGATAAAGACGTCTGTAATATTTTCTGTCCCATTCAAAGTTGCTTTTCGGGTCAAGATGCCAGTTTATCTCACAACCATCATAGTCTAAATCATAGCCAAGAATGCTGAATTTCCGGTGTAATATTTTTGCGCTTTCATCCAGCAGATCAACATTTTTTTCGGAGTTGTCGCCGAGCATGTTTTTTAACTCCGAAAGGTTTACAAACCAGTTGGCTGTTGTTACATGCTTATCGATTTCAAATGAGCGCTTGTACTTCAGGTCATGTAGCTTTGGGGTCTTATAAAATACGAATGCGGAAAGAGACCTGAGAAAACCCTCGAATTTTGTCCTGTATCCTTTGCCTCGCAGGGAAAAAAGCTTCATAGCTCACCAATTTCACAGTCTCTGATTCGGTAGCTGTCATCCCCGGAAAACACAGCAAATGTTTCGATGAGATAACCCGTTGTTTCAGGATATGGCGGCTCCCATCCATTGCGAAAAGAATATCATGCCGCCACACCTCCGCACTCTGTTATGTCCTGTGCTCTGCAAAGCCAGAACATAACCGTTGATAAAGCTGCCTCCCTTCCCAAAGGCTCTTAGCTTGAAAAACTTAGGGCACACAGTTTAGAAATGTTGCCGATTTTATAAAGGTTATGATTCCTAACATCTTTAAAAGGCTGTATTATAAGTTTAAGCCGTCTTTGTTGCATAGAGTACCCTGTAAACATTGAAAGTAAAATAGCTGTTCAAAACCAAGTGTGACAAAACCTGGATCACGGCCGCACCCATCCCGCCGTAAAGCGGCGTAAAAATCAGGTTGCCGATGACATTTATTGTTATAAAAATTAACCCGCCCAAGGCAATGAGTTTGAACTTATCCAATGCAAAAAGGATGTTTACAGGTGGCGATAGGAAGGTGCTTGTTGCAGTGCCGAAAATCAATATCTGCAACATGGTGCATGCCCCTGAATAGCGTGCCCCGGCAAACAAATCAACAAATATCCCAAGTAACGGAATGCTGACAAGGTAACAAACCGACACCCCTGCTGTCGCCTTTAATGTCTTTTCAAATGATCTTCTAAGAGCGGTCTTTTCAGTAATACCTGAAAAAGTCGGAAGCAGAACCGTTTTAATCGACATCATCAGCATCAGAGAAAGTCCGTATATCTTGTAGGCAAAGCCGTAAAGCCCGACCTCATGGAGGGAAAAATACCGCGACAGTATTATCATGTGAAACTGACCGGCAAACCAGAGGCAGAGCGTGTAGCAAAGGAGCCAGCCATAATTGACGCCCATTGAAGAAAAGAAATTTGGAAAGTGCTCCTTCCGCCCTTTAATAAAGCCGTCTTTTAGTATAGCGAACGCTACTATGGAAATGGCCAGCGGCAATACTACATAGACGATTGAAATAACGCGGATGTTGAACTGACTTGCCAGCAGGAGCAGAAGAATAATGCCCAAATAACAGAGAGAATGGGTAACAGTAAAAAGCGCATTCATCTTAAACCTCAAAAAGGCCTGAAAGATCGCGCTTCTGTAGTTAAAAAGGATATTACCGATCACCCCTATACTGCACAGGCGGAGGTAGAATAAGAGTTCGGGCTTATGGAAAAGCCTTTTGGAGAGGAAGTCGGCCCCGAAATAGAGTCCAATGGCCAATACAATTCCGTAAATGACTTCAATCTTGAGAACAACCCAGGCAATATGCCATGCCTTGGCGGGCTCTTTCTTATGAACTGCCACAGACTTGACCATTGACCAGTTGAATCCTGTAGTGATGAGTCCTGCAGAGACGCCCGCCACCATGTCCAGGATCGAAAAAATGCCATACTCAGAAGGCGTCAGATGGCGGACCAGTATCCATGTGATGACGAATCCAACGGCCTTTGCCAAGACGTTCCCGCCGAAAACAGTGGATACATTTTTGAAAAGGTGGCTACGGACCACGCCGTTCAATTTTGTTTTTGTCTGGACACATAGGCCTTCTAATCCGACCAGAATGTTCAATAGCGTATCCATTACACTATATTTACGGCTTGCATGTCTCCGTCACCCCGTATGTGGTACCAGTGATAAAATTGACAATTATACCCGCAATGCCGTACATACATCATTCCTCTGCTATCATAAAAGTTATCCGGGTGGTTTCAATCATGTCTTCAATTGTAATGGGCCAAGTACCGGTTTCGTTTTCCAAATGCTCGCGTAGGCACTCAAGTTCCTCAAGTTGCCCCTTGTCCGATGCCCTGGTTTTGATATCCGCGGTCTGAACCCCGTACCCACGGATAACCCTATAATCTTCCACCACAATCGTTTTTTGATCAAAATGGACTTCCATATATTCCTTTGGCATTTCCGTTGAACCTACGGCAAAATACTCCAATGTTGCAACAGATCCGTCTTCATACTCAAGAATAATGCTCTTGTTGTCTGTGGCGCTTATACTTTCGGTTTTTGGTTGAAGAATAGCGGAGCTGACCGCTTTTACCGGTGCATCAATCAGGTAAGAAAAGAGATCAATAATATGGCACGCCTCTCCGATAATTCTTCCGCCATCTTCGTGAACCCAACTATCCATTGGAATATATCCAGCATTCATACGATAATGGATGAAGAGGGGATTGATGCGGGTTTGAACATGCTTCTTGACTTCCCGCGCATATTTTGAAAAGCGGCGGTTAAAACCAACCATGAGCAAAGGCAACTTTGAGTTTTGAGTTTTGGGTTTTGAGTTAAAAAAATCCTTGATGGCTTCAAGTTCTTCTTGGTTGGTGCAGAGTGGTTTTTCGACAAAGGTGTGTTTGCCAGTCTGGAGGCTTTCAAGAACCATTTTGCCGTGGAGATTATGCCGGGTGCAGATCATGGTCAGGTCTATTTCGGGATCAGACAGAATTTCTTTGTAATCAGTGGTGGCATATGCCGCCCCGAATTGTTCGGCAATTGCTTTTGCTTTGTGACCGGTGCGGCTGCATATTGCTCTTATATCGTATTTGTCTGATAATTTTTGAAGATTGGGAAGATGCATGCCGACGGCAAAATTTCCAGCGCCGATAATGCCGACTCTGATTCTTTTTCCCGCATCAACTGCATTTACTTTCCTGATCTCAAAAGTTCCGGGCCTGTAATCGGAAATTACTGCATCGTCCGCAGGTTCTCCATAATCAAGCAATACAAGAAGTGGTCGGCTTGGCTGCTTCAAGGTTTCAAAGGCATTTGCTACATCTGCTATGGGATAAACCCCTTCGATCATAGAGGCTATGTCAAGTGTGCCGGCTACAAGTAGCCTGAGGTATTCCGTCATATTACGGTTTTCAGTCCATCTGACATAAGCATAGGGATAATCAAGCCCTTTTTGCTCATAATTTTCATCATAACGCCCAGGTCCGTATGATGTAGATATCAGAAAATCAATTTCCTTTTGGTATAAATCTTCCCGCCGCACCTCTTTGCCATAAACGCCGACCATTACCAATCTGCCTTTTTTGCGCGTCATGGAAAGCGCCTGTGAAAGAGCGGATGACTTGTCTGTTGCCGCAGTGAAAATGACTGCATCCGCTCCGTGTCCATCTGTCACATGGAAAACAGTCTTAATCTGATCTGATTCAATTGATGGATCAATCGTCCGTTCCGCGCCGAATTTGCCCGCAAGCTCAAGGCGGCGTGGATCAAGATCAACAGCAATACAACGCCCGCCAGCGGCCCTGACAAGCTGCACGGCAATCAGACCCAGAATGCCTGTTCCATACACAACCACAAACTCGCCAAGCTGAATATTCGCGCGCCTTACACCCTGCATGGCAATGCTTCCAAGGGTCACAGTGGACGCAGATTTGTAATCCAGACCATCCGGGATACGCATAACCAGATTGCGCGGCACATCCACAAATTCCGCGTGATTTGCTATCCCGGCGCCTGCCGTTGCGACTCGATCTCCCTGTTTTATGTCTGTAACACCCTCGCCCACCGCCAGCACAATACCAGACAGAGAATAACCCGTTGGTTTTGCAGTATCCTGTCCTTTTTTATCGCTGGTCGAAACGCTCCTTATTTTAGCAAACGTTTTTGAGAAACCATCGGATTTCAACATATTCCATGCTTTTTCCACCTTTTCCGGCCGCTGCATGGCCTTGCGGATAAGAGACGTTTCTTTGGCTGCCTGCATACCGGCAACCTCAGTACCCGCTGAAATGCAGGAATATACAACCTTTATAAGGACAGACCCTGGAGAGACATTTGGTTTGGGAACGTCTTCCGCAAATACCTTTCCCTTTTTAATTAGTGCTTGAAGCATAACTTTTTTTCTTTTTTGTTTTTCTTACAATGGGGGTCGGGCCACGCTATCATATTGAATTCTTTAGATTAATGTTCCAAAAATAGCCGTTTTTAGCCCCAATATCGTCATTTTTGATGCCGGAAATGCCGCTATAGCAAGCCACTGGGCAGACTTGCGGGACGTCCATAAATAAGTAAATAACTCGTACAATGGGGGTCGGGCCACGCTATCTTATTAATATTTATGGATTATCGCTCCAAAAATAGGTGTTTTTTGCTCTTAACTCGCTATTTTCAGGGGTAAAATCACTATTGTA
>JAFCZU010000538.1 GCA_019314185.1 Deltaproteobacteria bacterium
CCAACCTGGGCTGGCAGCCTAAGATGAGCTTTGAAGAGCTGGTTAAAACCATGGTCGAGGCTGATCTTAAAGAGAATGAAGGCGAGCTCTATTTGAAAAACGCCAGCTTTAAGGTTAAAAACCGCTATGAATAGATAATGTGCTATTGCACCAACAGTTGTTTATATTTTCCCTTGTTTTGCTCATTGTCAACCGGCTTAATTCTAAGTATAATTTTTATATGAAGGATATGGTAAATCCGCATGACAGGCTGTTTAAAGAGATAGAAAAAGTTAAAGAAAACAGTCGTGACTTGATAGAATCCACTTTCCCCCGGGAGGTGCTTGAAAAGCTTGATCTTGACACACTTGAGAATGACAATAACAGCTATATCGATGAGAGACTTAAGGAGTTCTATACAGACCTTGTATTTAACTGTAAATACAGCGGAAATATTACAATTAAAGTAAGCATTTTATTTGAACATAAAAGTTATAAGCCTGATAATGAATATTTACAGTTATTACGGTATATCCTTAATATATGGGACTATTCAGTAAAGAATAATGAGAGACCCCCGATAGTAATTCCTCTAATATTTTATCATGGCAGTAAGAAATGGGAAGTAAAGCCGCTATCCGCCTACTTCAAAGGCGCGGATCAAACCCTGAGGCAATTTATTCCTGATTTCAAGTATATTTTTACAGATCTCGGTGAAATACCGGAAGAAGTAATTCTCAAAGAAAAGTTCAACAGAATCAATAAAGTTATGACGTTGCTTTTCAAATATATAGCTGATGAAAAATATTTAAAAGAAAAGATGGTAGAGATATTTTCTCTGGTAAAAGAGTTTTTTACCGGAGAAAAAAGAGATATAATAATCACCTTTGTACTGTACATAATGCATACAACTGAAATTGACAAAGAATATATAAGAAAATGCTTAAACGCAATATCACCTGAAGGAGGAGAGATAGCCATGACCACTGCTATAAAATTGAGAGAGGAAGGTAAAAAGGAAGGTAAAAAGGAAGGTAAAAAGGAAGGTATTCAGGAAGGTTTTAAGAAAAAAGCAATTGAAGATGCAACAAATATGCTTCTTGATGGAATAACGATAGAAAAAGCCGCACAGTATACCGGACTGACTTTAGATGAAGTTAAGAATCTAAAGCTTTCAATAAAGACTTAAACTGCTTAACAAAAACTTTTGGTCTGGATGCCATTACCGCTTGTTTACTTTCGGTCATGAATATAATTCGTAGATACCAGCAGAGTACTGTGATGGGGAAAGAATAAATGGAATCAGAACTAAACAAACAGATAGCTATTTCTGTTCTACAAGGTATCACATACGAAAATGTTGGGATAAAGCATGATATTAGCAGAGAAAGAGTATATCAAATAACCAGGAGAATATTAAATCGAGTTGATCCGGAAACCGCTAAAAAATATCATAGTGCTGAGGATGGACTGCAATCGATTAATAAATAAGATTTCTAAGCTTGAAACCGGTAATATTGTCGTTTAACAGTTTGTTGCATTGGAAGAATAAAATCATGCAGGAACTGGAGAAACTGATCTCAAAGATCTGATCACCTGTGAAATAATCCGCCCGTTATTAGAAAGAATTCGGCCTTCTGAGTTCTGGCTTTTGACGGCCTCCGCACAGGTCAGCTCGCCGGCTCCCAGGAATGGCCACAAATACCCCCATTGGGAACGATACTTCAGAAAAGGGTCAGGTGGCGTTTATTTTTAGCTTCCGATTGTCTCTTGGTGACGCTTTAGCTGGAATGATACCAGCGGATGACCACAGTCTTTTTCCTTCTCTTTCAGGTCAGCATAAATAGCTTTTAAATCATATTGAAATTTAGCTGCGTGGGCTTGGCGTATATTCCTTATTTCTTCAACAATAGGATCTTTTTTCATGGTTATCCTCCCCATTGACGCTGGCTAAAGCAATTGGAGGTTGATGTATGGCTGGGGGTCGTTCCCTCCTTCAGCCGCCTGTCAATGAGTAATGACAACCCATACTCTGAAGCGCTGTTAAAGACATTTAAGTATCGGCCGGAGTATCCTTCAAAACCCTTTAAAAATTTGCAGGCCGCAGAACAGTGGGTTAGAGAGTTTGTAAGCTGGTATAATTTTGAGCACAGATACAGCGGTAAGGGAGTTTGTTGAGCTTGCTTTCAAGGAAGTCGGCATTGAGATTTGTTGGAAGGGAAGGGGAGTGCATGAAAAAGGATACGATAAAAAAAGCGGTAAGATTATAATCCAGATTGATCCCCGCTATTTTCGCCCTGCAGATGTCGATTTTCTGCTTGGCGATCCGACTAAAGCAAAAACCAACCTGGGCTGGCAGCCTAAGATGAGCTTTGAAGAGCTGGTTAAAACCATGGTCGAGGCTGATCTTAAAGAGAATGAAGGCGAGCTCTATTTGAAAAACGCCAGCTTTAAGG
>JAFCZU010000539.1 GCA_019314185.1 Deltaproteobacteria bacterium
CACCCGGAGTTCGCGAGGTTGTGGTGGATCACCGCAACGGCAGACTTCTATATTCCGAGACAGTAGAGGAATTTTCGTCTGCCCTGCAGCGGGTTGTTTCCCTTCCTTCTCAACAGATGCAGCAACTTAAACAGGCTGCCGAAAATACCGCCGAAAAATTCTCCATAGGACACTCAGCAGATAAGGCCCTGACTCTTTATAAGGATCTGCTGGACAAGGAATTTTTTGACCGGCATAAAGAATACAGCGCCTGGACCACTATTTTGCACAAGATCAAGACCGAGTGGGACGTCATAAAGGGTCTTGCCGGGGCGGCTGGCGCCGCATTGAACATTGATGTGCTGGAAGGCAAAAGGAAACCATGATCTACCGTCTCGAAGTGCTTCTACGAAAGGCACACCGCCGGCTCAGCCGCAGCGAGTGGATGATCCGTTTGCTTCGCCTCACAAACTCGAAGGAAACAGCCACGGCTCCCGGTCTTGTCTTAACCCAGATCGACTGTCACTCCCACACACAACTTGGCCGCGCCCTTGGCGGTGGCAAAATGCCTTTCCTCTACAAGCTTCTCAAGCGCGAGGGCCATGGTCTGCACACGCTTTATTCCGGTCTGCCTTCCAGCACGCCGTCTGTTCAGGCCGAACTATTCTACGGCGTCAAAAGCGCGGTTCCGGCTTTTAGCTTCATGGATCGAAGCTCGGGCCAAATTTTCCGGATGTATGATCCATCCTCAGCCGCCAGCGTTGAACATCGGCTTGAGAAAAACGGGGAACCGCTTCTCAAAGGTGGCAGCGCTTATTGCGACATTTACACGGGCGGGGCCGATAACTCTAACTTTTGTGCATCTTCTTTTGGCTGGGGATCAATTCTGAAAAAAGCGAATCCTTTGGCATTAAGCTTTCTGTTTCTCTCCAACGCATACAGTTTCATGCGGGCTGCTGTTCTGCTGGTCATTGAGCTTTTTCTGGCGCTTTTTGACTTTGTTTCCGGCATAATCGACGGTCACGATTTTTTCAAGGAACTCAAACTTGTCCCTGCTCGCGTCGGGATAACCATTTTGCTCCGTGAACTGATCACGATGGGGGCAAAGATTGATATTGCCAGGGGAATGCCCATCATCCACCTTAACTTGATTGGCTATGATGAACTGGACCATCGCCGGGGCCCGTCATCAAAATTTGCCCATTGGGCCCTTAAAGGGATCGATGACGCCATCGCCCGAATCTGGCGTGCGGCAAAAGGTTCAGCCTGCCGGGATTACGACGTATGGATTTATTCCGACCACGGTCAGGAAAACACGCTTTCCTATACAAAGCAGCATGGTCGGACCATCGGAGAAGCCGTTGCCGACGTGTTTGATCTCCTGGAGGGCAAACGTGCCCATGTTGAGACTTACAACTTTCGAGGAATCCAGTCTCAACGCGTCAGGCACCTCGGCGGCAAAAAGGTTCAAAAGTTTTTTCAGATCCCTCGCGGGGCTGAAGAAAAGATAAAAGAATCGTTGATCAGCGTAACCGCAATTGGTCCTCTGGGCATGGTCTATTTATCCAATGAAATGCTTTCTGCCGAACGTCATCGCATGGCCAAAAAACTTGTGGATTTTGCAAAGGTTCCACTTGTGCTGGTGGTCGATGAGCCTGACAGACTGCGGGCATGGAACAGCGAAGGTGAGTTTGTGCTGCCAGAACAAAAGGAGAAGGTTTTCGGTTCAGACCATCCTTTTCTCGATGAGGTCACCCATGATTTGATCGAATTGAGCCGGCATCCTGACGCCGGAGACTTTATCATCTGCGGATGGCGAACCCACGGTACGCCTTACAGCTTTTCCATTGAGAATGGTGCCCATGGGGGCCCGGGATCCGAGGAAACAAAAGCCTTTGCGCTGCTGCCCTGCGATACGTCTCTTCCAGAGCGCAACCATTATTACCTCCGCCCCATGGATCTGCGCCAGGCCGCGCTCCATTTTCTCGGTCGATCCGAAATCAAGACTTCAACAAAACCGTATCGAAAAGCCATCGTCCCCCGGATACTTCGCATCATGACTTACAACATCCACAGTTGTATAGGGATGGACGGCAAAATTTCAGCTGAACGGATCGCACGAGTAATTGCCCGTGAGTCCAGCGGGACGCCCATGATTTTATGCGTTTCTCATTTTATTTTTGGTCTTTACGGAGATCGCATATATATTTTGGGGACAGTTGCAACCTGAATTCACCGGTAGTAATCTTTAAATTTTTCTGCAAAGCTTTCCTGTCTTATTCTAATTTCGATAACTATTGGATTTACTTCAAAAGGTTCAGCCAGTTCATTCGAAGCATATGACCAAAACTCATATGAAAGGTGTCTGTCTTTTGAAAATTGATCACGGTTAGACTCTAATAAATCGATACAATATTTTTCAAGCTGGCTTGTTGGGACTAATAATTGACCGGCA
>JAFCZU010000124.1 GCA_019314185.1 Deltaproteobacteria bacterium
GGAGCTTGCATCAAATAAATTATTTTAGAACCGGCTTTTTAAAAAAAGACTTTGAATAAAAGCAATGTCGTTGGTGAGGTTTGCTCTGTCGAGGCTTAGTGTTTCATATAAACTGTATCATGTGTCAATCTCATGAATCATTTCCTCGTATAGCGGTAACTTCCCGTAATTTCTGAACCAATGCATCAATATTCAGCGGTTTTATAAGATAATACTCTTTTCCAATATTGAGTGCTGCGGACTTAAAATCAGCCTTTGAGCCATGGCCGGTTAGAAAAATAAACTTCATGGCAGGACACTTCGCCTGCAACTTATTTTTTAATTCAAGACCACTCATCAATGGCATTTTCATATCAAGGACAGCAACGTTGAACGTATTGATCTCAGCCTGTGCTAATGCGTCCAAACCGGTAATAGCCCACGATACTTCAAAGCCCCGCAAGGATAATCGTTCTGCCAGAGTAAAGACAAGCTGTTCCTCGTCATCCACCAGAAGTACTTTCATAACTTCTCCATCTTTTTGTTTTTTGATTTCAGCGGCAATTCAATATGAAATGTAGTTCCCTTTCCGATTTTACTATCTACTTCAAGAGTTCCACCCAATTTATGGACTAAAGAAGATGTGATAGACAAACCTAAACCTGTCCCACCTTCTTTCTTTTTTGTAGAGTAGAACGGCTCGAAGATTCGGTCAAGATTTTCTTGGGAAATGCCACACCCATTGTCAGCAATGATGATGGAAATAAAAGTTGAGTTCTGTCCTTCTACCTTGATGTTCAGAATTCCGCCTTGATTCATGGCGGCGAAGGCATTATTTACCAGGTTGAGAAAAATCTGTTGAAGTTTTCCCATGTCACTTTCTATTACAGGAACATCACTCCCGACGTCCACGTTGATTGTAATGCCTCTGTACTCAGATTCCTTGTTGAACAATCCAAGTACCTCATCAAGCAATTCTTTCACATTAACCGATTCGATGCTGACATCCATATGACGAGCAAAGCTCAACAACCGCTTAGTAATTGTTCCACAACGCTCCACCGCTTTCAATATCCAGCCAACAAGACCCAACAGCTTCTCGTCTTTTGCATACATTCCCTTCAAGACAAACATGTCTTGAATGAGCCCCGCCTTTTCATTAATAATCGACAAAGGATTATTTATCTCGTGGGCTACCCCCGCTGCCAGCCGCCCAATGGAAGCCATCTTGTTCTCATATTCCAGCTTGTGCATTGCTGCCAGTCTTTTATCATCTGCCAGGTGTATTTTGTTGATAAGATGCGTTATCACGCTAAAAATGACTATAATCACAGCCATTATGCTCATCGACAGGAAGGTGAGTAGTGTCTTCCGAGTGCTGTACCATGGACTCATCAGGTCGTCTTTTGGCTTGACAACTAATAGGATGAACGGGGTGTTTTCGATGTAAGCATAGCCAACCATAAGCTGCTCCCCATCATCGGTTGTCACGTCCTTGACCTGCGTTTTTGCGGAATACTCCGGTACAGGGAGAGTCATACGCTCCATGACCTTGCCGTAGTAGCGCGACTCTGTTTGCAAAATACCGTTCCGATTAATAATAAAGGCGCTGCCACGCCCGGTCAATTGGAAGTCTGTAAGGACGTTGTTAAACCGGACTGTATCAACGGTTGCGCGAAGAACGTAGACTGATCCGTCCTGTAATTCGTGACTTACTGCAATCACCAAGTGCGGGACTTGACGAAAACCAAGAAATACATCACTCACGTACACGCCATGGAGCAAAACTTCCTTAAACCACTGCTGTCCACTGTAGTCCATACCTTTGAGTTTGAATGGCCCTGCGTAGGCTATCTGTATGCCTGCGCTGTTTATGACCCCAAGGTCAGTAAAGCCCTCCTGAAAAGTTACCTGCAAGTCCTCCAGGTATTTGTAAAGTTGAAAAGGCTTACTCAGGTCTTCAAAGGAGCTGCTCCGAACAATGAACTTTAGAGCTGATCTATGTTTCGTCAGAAAGAAAGTCACGGATCGTCGAGTGTTCGAAACAACTCTGGCTGTCCGCTGAAAAAGTTCACCTTCCATAGAAGCCTTAGTTACCATAAAATCAAATATGCCGGCGCAAAGCACAGGAACAAGCGCAAACGTCACCGAGAACCCCACAGCCAGCTTCCACATCCGGCGGTAGTCAAAGAGATGTTTGAATAGCCCTGTTCCAGGTTCTTTGCGATCCCAGAAGTGTGGCTTTAGGCTTCTAAGGCTAATCATTGGTAATCCTCAGGAACGTGGACGAAATAACTTCCCAAACTATGCATCACAGCTTCAGGCCATCTTTGCCCAATCTCAAATCCAGTCTCAAATCACAAAAATATCAAAATAGCCCGCTATTCCATCAACTTTTGTGATCTGAGATCGAACAAATCTGACCCAAATCTATGCGCCTGCTTGTGAAAGTTAATTCGTCCACGTTCCTTACTTCTTTTTCGCAGTCTTCTGTTTAATTGCTTCATTCGCACTTCTGAGTGTGTCGCTCAGTAGTTCGATATTCACGGGCTTGTTAATGTACGCGAAGGCGCCAAGCTTCATGCATACTTCCTTGTCGGCCTCGGAGCCATGACCAGTGAGAATGATAACCTCAATCTCCGGTCGGGTAGCTTTCACCCTGCGCAGTACCTCGATGCCATCAATACCGGGCATTTTTAGATCCAAAATCATCACTTCAGGTTCATCTTCAGCAATCAGATCAAGCGCCGACTGCCCATCGTAGGCCACGGCTGATCCGATGTCACGTATGATCAGGCGCTCGGAAAGCGTTTCCACGAACTGATGCTCATCATCCACAAGCAGAACTTTTGACGGCATGTCGAAATCGTATTTTCTGTAGATGTCGGTTTTATAGTAGTTTTTGCCTACCGTAGTCTCCACGGATATCACCCCTTCCACCTTCCTTACGATGGATTGCAAATCGTCTTCAAGACGGTTCAGCATGAGAACATGCTTGTTGATAGTCAAAGTTACATCCCCATTGTTTGCGCTTACCTCTACGCTGTGGCCTTCCCGGGCCAGGGCAACCTCGACCTTTCCAGCAAGGAGAAAATTGTCCACCGCCTTTTGCGATGCATCTGTGGGGTTAAGAGCCTTTGAGTTGAGGTTCGCAACAATAAGCTCAATCACTTCTTCCTTGCTTTTCTTGTCTACAGGGATAACAATATCATACAGTGACGTGTCCCAGGGATTAGCTTTGCCAAACATTGTGTCAATCCATTTTACCCGATCCATGTCTTCTTGACGGATCAATGCTGTGGATTCTTTTTCGGACAACCCGCGTTGCTGTTTGGCTGAGTGCTTCCTGAATTTCATCCCTGCGATCAGACAAACCCGAAGTACGTGACTAATCTGTATGGGAATAAGGAGCCCGGCAAACCCCAAAATCAAGAGATTGTCACTCTGCAGCCTTTCGGCCAATGCCAATTTAAGTGAAGCGATTGAACGTTCCCATTCATGGGTAAACCGGTTGAATACCGATGCCTTTGCTGACAAAGCCAGTCCGACTTTGTCCTCGCTCAAACCGGAAAGCCTGCTTGCTTCGCCGATCAAATTTTTGTCGGTTACCAGGGTGTAATCGGTTTTTTTGAGTAGTTGCCGGACAACATTGTCTTCATTGCAAAAAGTCCCATGGAAAAGAGTAATACTGGACATAAAAAACCTCCATTCTTCATCAAATACCTATGGGTTCGCACAAAAATAAATTTGCAATTTTAAGTGTTGAGTCGCCCGTCTGGCAAGGCGCGAAAGCGCTGGAATATCAAGATATTCCGAGCTTTCGCAACGCAGCCATGCGGGATGCATCGGCGCTTAAAATGTGAAGTTATTTTTGAGCAAGCCCTATGTAAGATGGCACACAACCTTGAGCGGACACAGTTCTTTTTCACCGTCTTGGTGGGCATCTTCGTGTACAGCCCTAATAGCATCTTCCTTGTTCGAATAGATATGGTCATGGCCAATTTTTTCCAGTAAATGCGTGCGTTTGAATACAGCCATGACAGACTCATTAATTCCACTGAAAGATATGTCAATGCCAGTGCTTCTGACTCTATCTACGATCAGAGATAACACTTCTTCGCCCGAAGCGTCAATGTCACTCATGCCATCCGCAACTATAACGATATGCTTCAGTTCTTTCTTTTTCATCATACGCTCTGTAATCTGATCTTCCAGATAACTGGAATTTGCAAAAAAGAGCGGGCCATCGAAACGGACCATGTCAACATAGGCACACTCTTTTAGCCCAAAAGCCATCGAACAACGTAAGGCTTTATCTTTATGCATGGAAAGGGATGTTACAGTAGGTCGCATGCTCTTGTATAAAAACACCATGAGCGACAAACCTACTCCCACCATGATACCCTTGTCTAAGTGAGGCGCAAAAACCAAGGTACATACAAAGGACACAATGGAAATGACTCCGTCATACCATTGAGCTCTCCAGGCGTGAATAAACCCTGAAACATTCACAAGACCGATCACCGCCATCATGATCACGGCGGCCAATACAGCTTGTGGGAGATGATAAAAAAGTGGCGTAAAGAACAGCAGCGAAATGACAACAGCCAGGCTGGTAAACACACTGGACAATCCTGAAATCGCCCCAGCCTGAAGGTTGACTGCAGATCTGGAAAAAGAACCTGACACTGGATAACTCTTGCCGATCCCGCCTATGATATTAGCAATGCCTTGCCCAATAAGCTCCTGGTTGGGGTCGAGTTTTTGCCCGGTTTTTGCGGCCATGGCTTTGGCGATAGAAATAGCCTCCATGAAACCTAACATAGCTATTATCGCGGCAAAAGGCAAGAGGTGCAACATGACTTTAAGGTCAATCTTCGGAACAGATAGCGAAGGCAGGCCTTTGGGAACAACGCCCACAACCGCTCCCCCCCCCATCATGAAAAGCTTTCCCTCAGCGAAAGATCTGTTGCCCACTTTGATTCGCCACGTGCGGCCATCTCCTTTAACTCCTTGTGGAACTTGCCCTTTGGGGTAGAATACCATCTTGCCGTCTGATTCTTTAAGCCCCTCAAAAAACATGGTTCGAATCTTCGCCCTAAACTGATGGATGTCATGTTTTAGCCTTTGTATTTTTATCGAAATTACGGCGGCAGTGTGTTTAGCATCAAGCACCAAAACATGGTTTCCATTACTCTCAGCTTCTGCCATAGTCATGTTTATTGCCGCCCTTTCTTCAGCCAATCGAGGCAAGCCATCAACCCCTTTGTTGAATTTTCTGATAAGCTCTTGCGTCTGGACAGATCTGATCGCAGCGATATCCACGACAGCATTATGCTCAAAACCTGTAGCCCAGGAAATTAAGGTTGTGAGGACTACGGCAACAAGTACGTTAGGAAGTTTTGGCCCAATTCTTTTCAAGCCGTACATAATAGCAAAAGCGAAAATGCCCATGGCCAGAGTAGGCCAGTGCGTAAAACGAAACGCTGCTTGAACAACGCGGATAATGGTTTCATAATGATGCGCAGCCTTGTCCACGTAAACACCGAACATTTTGGACAATTGGGACGATGCAATAATAATGGCAGCCGCATTCGTAAATCCGTTGACCACTGGGTGTGAGAGGAAATTAACAACAAGACCCAGTCTCAATATTCCGAGGCTGAGTTGGAATGCACCGACCAGCAGGGCCAGCAAAATAGCATACGCAATGTACCCCTCGGTCCCCGCCGTCGCCAGAGGCTCTAAGGACGCTGAGGTCATGAGGGATACGACTGCTACAGGCCCTGTCTGTAACTGTCGACTCGACCCGAACAAAGCGGCCAGCATGGGAGGGATGAAAGACGCATACAGTCCGTAATGCGCGGGAAGCCCTGCTAATTGGGCATAAGCCATGGATTGTGGGATAAGCACAAGAGCCACTGTCAATCCCGATAGGGCGTCCACTCGTAAATCATCAAACTTATATCCTTTGAGCCAACCAACAAACGGCAAAATTTTTGCTAACACGAATTTATACCTCCTATATTTCTAAGCTCTTTCGTTTTCCAGCATTTTTCGGCACGCTCGAACGAGTTCCTCAAATAACGGGTTTGCACTATATAAACCATAAGTGTTCAGTCTTACTAATCCATCAACCATACTGAAGATGATAAACGCAGTTTTTCGTGCAGGCATATCCCTGACCGACCCATCCTCATGACCAAGCAGGATTCCCCTCTCAAACATCTCTATAAATTGTTCATAAATAACTTCGAGATGTTTATGACACTCAGCATTAACCAAGGCAAATTCATAGGCATCATGGCGATGCAACAAAAGAAATCTATATTTCAATACTCCTTCCAGATGAATATAAAACGAAATGGCTGCCTCAACCATCTGGAGCCCGTTGTCAAACTCTCTTCCTGAAAAGAATTCAGTGACTTGCTCAATGATATCTCTTTTCAGATTATCCAGTATCGCAAGAAAGAGCCCATCCTTACTTTTGAAATGATAAAAGATAGTTCCATCGGCAGCACCGGTCATGTTGGCTATTTCCTGAACAGACGTATGTCTAAATCCGTTCTTGGAGAAAAGCAGCGTTGCGGCTTGAAGGATAGATTCTTTCTTGGATAAAACCAGCATTATTTATTTGCCTCTCAAAACTGACTGAGTATTCAGTAAGTTTTTTTATAACGGCACCTATGCTCCCTTGTCAAGGACATATTTTGGTCACATTGTTCCAGGCCTCCGGTTTTGCTGGAGGTATATGGCTTGAGCATAGAAATTGCGTATATTTCAATCAAGAGACATACCATATCAAAATATCTATAAATTGCAGATAGTTATATTTATATGGTATGCCGGCAGGCACAAAGATGTTTTAAAACGAAACATCTTTGTGCAGATTATAATTTTAATTAATCGGTTTAAACCACTACCTCTGGTAGTGGTACCATAAAAAGGTTTTACCGTTGTAGTAATTATAAAGCCCTGATGCTTTTGTAATCCCTTGATGAAAAATTCGGCGACATAATATTCAGCATTGGTCACATAGCATGGCGATTGAATATTCACAGCTATTAAGGCGGTGAGTAGTCGCTCTGCGAAAAGAAAATAGAGCATATTAGCCTTCTATGATATGCAGACAGGGTACCGGCCAGCAAAACTGGCGTGAACGGACAATTGCTTGGTTTCCGTATGCAAAACCATCTGGCAGCAACAGGTTGTGCTTTTCATTGGAAAATAGTTATTGCGCAATGCCCAAACAGGGTACCTTCCAGGACCAACAAAAAAAAAGCCACCTGGGGGTGGTAATTTGACTGCCAAATCAGTGAAGAATTCTCGTGGCAAAATTTCAATATGAAAACCTATTGCCGTGTCCCAAAAGTCTTTTCCGGAAAACCGGCAATTTAAGACACCTTGAGCTTGCTACGGAATAGGTTGTTAATGCTTATCAATAGTACTCAGAGGTTTTCATCATGCCCTATGATGCCCCTGATGAAATCATTTTTTTCCTGGCATCTTTCATTTGTCAGTTTACACTTTCTCAGAAAAGACAATAAAAGGCTTACGCCTAAACTCCCCTGGGCTGGAACTTCTGGAGTTAATCCGTAAGGATTTTGTTGCCCAAAAGTGTAAACTACTTTTTGGCTTATGTGAAGGATGCCCTTTTCCTACAAGGATGCGTTTGTTGCAAGGTTAAGATTCGTGATACCTCCAAAAATTCTTCCTTAATCGCGATATTGCCCATTGTTAAGTGCTTTTTGTGAATTCAGAGCTTTTATAGTGGATTAGATAGCCTAAATATTGGGTTATTTTAAATTGCTGAAACTGGAGAAAAGACTTTTGGGACACGGCACTATTTTCATATTGAAATTTATTAACTATTGTTTGAATTTGCACTCCGTTAGAGGAATCTTGGCAGAATATTTATTTTTAATTGACAGTATCATCATAATTTGATTAGGAACTAAAATGAAATTGCTTCCCCGAGCAGGCGCATAGCTTTTGGTCGGATTTGTTCGATCTCAGATCCTTGGCCCAGACCGATCTATGACTCTGTTGATTTATTAGCTTCTCAAAAAATTGTCACAACATGCAGTGTATATAATGCTAACTTGCCACAACATTTTGCATCATAATTTTTAAAATCGGATTAAATGAACAGAGTCATCTATAGGCTTTTATATGAAACACTAAGCCTCGACAGAGCAAACCTCACCAACGACATTGCTTTTATTCAAAGTCTTTTTTTAAAAAGCCGGTTCTAAAATAATTTATTTGATGCAAGC
>JAFCZU010000540.1 GCA_019314185.1 Deltaproteobacteria bacterium
CAGTTTACCTTGGTTTTAAGCGCACACCAAAAGATCTTGGCAACCGTTACTACTCTACCGTATTTTTTGATGGAGGCATATCAAGTCAGCAAGAATTAGCAGATTACCACCATACGGATTTATCAAAACGAGTGTTCATATTCTGCGATTACAGTCAGCTTGATTCCGACCTGGCGCCGGAGGGGAAAAGCGTCGGCGTGCTTTGCGCGATGGATAATATATCCAACTGGGATGCCTTGCCCAAAGAGCAGTATGAGGAGCGCAAAGAATTAGCGGCGCAAACTATGATCAGCCGCCTGGATAAGCACATACCTGGTATAAGAGATGAAATTGAGTATTACGAGGTAGGTACGCCAACAACAATCAGACGGTACACGTTAAATCCTGAAGGTACTGCCTATGGTTATGCCCAACTGCCGGGCCAGACAGGCAGGAAGCGGGTAAAAATTAAATCTCCAATACCTAATTTATTTTTTGCTTCAGCCTGGACTGAACCCGGTCATGGATTCACCGGGGCCATCATAAGCGGCTATTGGTGTGCTGAGGAAATTCTTCGAAAATGAATATTTCGAATAATAAAGTTAAATGAAGAAAGTTGAAAGATTTGATTTCAATCCATTATGTGTGTTTGGGTATATCCTTGAAAGTCAGCGTATAACGAGACTGTCGAAAAACCTTTCAAATAAAGATAAAACAATCACTTGCTAAAGCGATGAAAATGTCATAACTTCCTATATAATCAAACAATTAGAGGAAGTTACAATGGCAAAGTTCAAGTCATACAATTATGATCAGACAGCCCTTGTAGCGGTCGATCTGGAAAAGCAACTCCCGCCCGGTTCTTTGGAATTTGCGATTCACTACCTTGTCGACCATGAAATTGACCTTTCAGGCTTGGAATCCCGATTCAGGAATGACGACGAAGGGCGTCCGGCTTATGATCCGCGCATCTTATTGAAAATAATCCTGCTTGCCTACTCCCGAGGGATCATCCGGTCCCGTCAGATCGAAAAAGCCTGTCGTGAGAACATCACCTTTATGGCTTTATCCTGCGGTCAATGCCCGGATCACAGCACAATTGCAGCCTTTGTGAGTTCCATGCAGGATGAGATCATTAAAATATTCCAGAATATACTGTTGGTCTGTGAGAAAGAGAAATTACTTGGCGGCACCTCCTTTTCTTTGGACGGATTAAAACTTCCCACGAATGCATCAAAAGACATGAGCGGGACCTTTGAAGAGCTGACCCATAAAAAAAAGAAGCTTGAAGAGAAAGTGAAAAAGCTTATAAAAAAGCACCGGAATAAAGATAAAAACGATGACGATGATGACCGGAATATCCGGAATCAGGAAAAACAGATAGAACGTCTGAAACGCCGTTCGGTAAAGATTGGCAAATTCTTAGAAGAGAATGAACCGAAGGTAAACCACCGGAAACATGAGATCAAGAGTAATATAACAGACAATGAATCAGAGAAAATGGTTACTTCTCATGGAACCATTCAAGGTTACAATGGTCAGGCATTGGTGGATGATAAACATCAGGTTATTGTCCATGCTGAAGCCATGGGCAAAGGTCAGGACCGGGAGCATGTGCTTCCCATGATCGATGGCGCAAAAGCAAATATGAAAGCGATAGGTTTTAGAGAAGACTATTTCAGGGGGAAAGAATTTACGGCTGATACTGCTTATCATAGCACAGTCAATTTAGAGAAATGCGAGGATGAAAGCCTGGATGCCTACATTCCTGATGTGAATTTCAGGAAACGGGATCCGAGATTCAAGGATCAGTATCGTTTTAAACCCAAAAAGAAAAAGCGAAAGCACTTCAAGCTTGAAGATTTCACATACAATGAAACAACAGACAGTTATACCTGTCCTGGAGGACAAATACTTACCATCCGTGCGCGTCATGCGAAGATCAAAACAAAAGTATACAGAAGATATGGCGTGTCAAAAGGAGCATGTGATAACTGCCGATACAGAAAAAGATGTTTGAAGACGCCTACTGCGAGAATGAAATATTTGGAAATAGACTTGGGCCGACCTGAGGGTTCGTTGATCGGTAAAATGATCGAGAAAATTGATACAGAACATGGTAAGGCAAGATATGAAAGACGGCTGGCCATTGTGGAGCCGGTGTTTGCGAATATCAGAACACAGAAACGGTTGGATCGATTTACCGTGAGAGGAAAACCGAAAGTGAATGTGCAGTGGAATATATTTTGTATTATACATAATATCGAGAAGATCGTTAATTTTGGAGTAAGTTATACCTAAAGATCAGGGGAATATATGAATTCCGGGGGATAATTCTTAAGTTTTCCGGATCTTAATTGATAGATTTGATTAACCAGTGATTTTAAATTTGACAAAAGAGATAAATTGGATAGCAGGAAGGTTTTTCGACAGTCTCAACCTCAACAATCGCATGCACCGGACGCTGATTCCGCTGCGCTCCATTAGCGCCGGTGATGCGTAACGTTATGTGCTTAGCAATGTTTTGGATTGCAATTTTAAAATATTCAGATAATCTGGTATTTTACAATTAAAGTGAAGCAACAAATAAATCTATATCCTTGCTAAACGCAATTTTGTTTAGCTGGATGTTGCCAGCAATGTAAGACATATAAGAACATTTCTAATTATGCAGAACAAAAGACTTATCATAATCGTGCTCACTTCAGCAATTCTATTGCTCATACCATTAATAGTGATGCAATTCACAGATGAAGTAAATTGGACTCTGTTCGATTTTGTTGTCGCGGGAGCTCTATTGCTCGGCACTGGTCTAACCTGTAAGCTTGCAATAAGGAAGATAAATAAAATCAAGTACCGAATCGCTGTCTGTGTAGCTCTTCTGGTTGTCCTCCTGCTCATTTGGGCAGAACTTGCAGTCGGCATCTTCGGGACACCGCTCAGCGGACAGTAGATATTAAATTGAAAAAACCAATAATTAAAGAAAAATAAAAATGGTATTTAGTAGTGCAATATTTGTTTTTTTATTCTTACCTGTTGTATTAATTATATACTACATATTTCC
>JAFCZU010000541.1 GCA_019314185.1 Deltaproteobacteria bacterium
TCCCACGCTCCTGCGTGGGAATGCATACCTGCTTCACCATTGCTTACAATAAATAATCTACAAACTACATTCCCGAGCTTTTCGTGTTTTCGTGATTAATCTTTCTACTTCAACATCACTATTTCGCACGATCCATCACCAACCACAACCGGCGTCTGTTCCCTTCCGGTCAGCCTCCTTGCCCGGTAAGGAACCTTATCTTGCAGATATTCCTTCATCTCCGCCACTGTTATCGTCTTGTTCTCGTTTTCGTCTGCATCGCCTTTAAGACCTTTCATAAAAAAGTTGGCCGGTATTTTTTCAAGATTATTGTAAAAGGTGTCAAGGGGATATCCATTGGCTGAGATATAATCGGCAGACGCATCGACCGGCATCAGGAACGCTCCCTTTCCCTTTGGATCGGGCGCGCCGTGGCCCACATAATAGATAAAAACATCGGATTTGCCTGGTTTTACGTAGTTGTAAAGCTGGCCTTTAAAGTTACCCTTTGTCCCGAATATCCTCGACATCTGCCCCTGTGTGACATCAAATTTACAAATGACATTTTCATCATCATATCCGAAAAGGTTTATTACATATTTTTTTTTTGTTTTCCCTTCAGGAATATTTTTATCCACGTCCACCTGAAGATCTTCTTCGGCCCCTTTTATTGCCCCTACACCTTGCAGATCGGCAAGGAGACCGGCGCTCCTGCCGCCCGCGCCTCTGCTTTTTGAGGCAATCCTCATTGGTTTTGGCACTGAAATAATATCCGCCTCATCCAGAATCGCTGCAAACATCTTGTCATAGGCATCATTAAGACCCTGATGCGCTGCATATTTCCGCTTCATCTTATCAGCCGCCATAACCGCATCCGACCTTTTTCCGTCTTTAAACTGCTGATAACAGGCCTGAATGAACCTGTCCATAATCTGGTCGAATGTGTCTTGCAGGGCTGTGTTTCCACGAAATTTATTTTTTGCCCTCTGTGCCTCGTTTAATGCATCCTCTGTCCTGCCGGAAGCAAAGAGCGTCCAGCAATAAGCGTTTGAAGCATCAGGAGCAAAATCTATTTTTTTCAACCCGGCAAGAGCTTCATCGGGCTTTCCCTCCTCCGCCTTCTTTAAATACAAGGCAATATAATCATCAACAGCCGCATCGTAACGCCCTGCAAGCCTGTCGTTTTTGGGCCATTTATCCTTAGCTTTGTTTGCAGTTAATATTGCCTTAGATTTGAGCCCCGCCGCCTTTTCGGCATATTCAAGCGCCTTTTCTCTGTCTGAACCGGTTTCCAGCATCACCCATGCCAGAAGATTCAGCCAGTCGCCGTTGCCGCTATCTTTACCTGCCGCTTTTTTGAGATACCCCTCAGCTTCGTTTAAATTGCCGTACCTGTAATAGGCAAGGCCGAGGTTAAAATTAAGGCCCGCGTCATCCGGGCAAAGACCATGAGCCTTTATAAACAGTTTTAAACCCTCTGTTTTGTCCTTCTTAAACTTCTGCGCCGCCTTCTCTCCAATCTTCTTTGCCAGGGCGCATTTTGAATCCTCGGCAATGGCCGGAGAGGTGAATGCCAACGCCGGAAAGATCATGACCACGCAGAGTAAATATAAGGTTTTCAACTTCATTGCTCTGTCCTCCTTATGCAAGGTACTTCAGCCTGTTCGGGGAACAGCTTCGGCCTGTTTCTCGTTTTCTCGTTTTCTCGTTCCCACGCTCCAGCGTGGGAATGCATACCTGCTTCACCATTGCTTACAAACCTCCAGCAACCCGTCCATGCCCTGATAATTTCTTGCGCTGGAATAACGCCAATGCTCCGGGTTATCAACATACCCCCGTTCTACAGGATTTCGGTGAATATACTCAATCTTCTGCCTCATCATCTCTTCATTTGTTATCAATTCCGGATGTACGCCTTCTTGCCAGAATTGGTAAGCTCGATCTGTTTTATGCGCTTTTTTATAAAAAGCCAGTTGTTCCAAAATAGTTGCCACACTGTTTTTATCAAGATAATGGAGCAGTTTTTTGGCTGTATAAGATTTGAAACGGGCAATATCCTTATCCAGTTGCCTGCTCTGCGCAATAAGATGCAGGTGGTTTTCAAGGATGATGTACGCGTAGAGTTTCATTCCATCCTGGATCAGAAATCGTAGCGAATCTAACAGGATTGTAACTGTTTCCGGGCGGGTGAAAACCGGAATCCAGTGCAATACCGTGCAGGTCATAAAATGAGCTGAATTGGGTTTGGTAATTTTGTAGCGGCTTCTTCCCATTATTTTAGTTCCGTATGCATTCCCACGCAGGAGCGTGGGAACGAGGTAAAAAAGTAAAAAACCAAAATCTAAGGTGTCCTGGCGAGGCGAAAGCCCAGGTCGTCGTACCTGTTGGCCGGGGTGTTGTAGTAACGATTTGCCGACCGGCAGCGCCTCGCGCCGTCGTTCCAGCCGCCGCCGCGATCCACCCGCCGGTACGAGCCACTGAAGGGCTCCTCAGTATCTGTAACATGGTCTCCCTGATAATCCTCATACCAGTCCTGACACCATTCCCAGACATTGCCGTGCATGTCGTACAGACCCCAGGCATTCGGTGGAAAACTCGCCACTTCTATGGTCTTTTTTCTGTATCTTCCTTTGGAACACTCCGGCATTGGATAATTTCCATCGTAGTTTGCCTGGTCAGTAGAAATGCAGTTTCCTGTATAAAAAGGCGTAGTGGTCCCAGCCCTGCACGCGTACTCCCATTCAGCCTCGGTCGGAAGCCTATACTTATTTCCGCCTTCCTGCTGATTCAACTTCCTTATAAATTCCTGACAGTCATTCCAGGAAACCTGCTCCACAGGCAGATTATCTCCTTTGAATTTTGACGGGTTGTTTCCCATAATTTGTCGCCACTGGCTCTGGGTGATTTCAGTCACACCCATGTAAAAATCTTTTGTCAAAGCAACTTTGTGTTGCCGCTCATCGCTGTCACGTTTTGGCTCAGAAGAAGGACTCCCCATCATGAATGTACCGGGAGAGATATAGACCATCTTGTAATTGATTGAGGAAGCAGTGTATATCCTGCCGGAAGGGGCCGCCGAAACAGCGCTATCGCCCATGGGAACAAAATCAAGATCGTCGGGGACATAGGACAAGGCGGGGCTCGCAGTGAAAAAAATAAATGTTGAAGCAATTATAATAAGAATCCTTAACGAATTTACCTTCATTTATACCATCCTTATTCCGTATGCATTCCCACGCAGGAGCGTGGGAACGAGGTAAGTAGTTGTCAAAGAAATTCTCTCTGTGTTCTTCGTGATCTCTGTGGTAAAAAAACCATCTGCAACCTATTCTTCCCTTGTCAGCGCCATGATCTCATCTGTGGTCATCCTTACCGTGCCTCTGCCTTGCATTTGCTTAATAAGATCCTTGCCTCGCCTTGGTTGTTTTTTTACCATATTCGGCAGGATACCTGCTTTTTCCCTGATCTCAATTGGAATTGTAACCTGGCCTTTTGATGTTA
>JAFCZU010000125.1 GCA_019314185.1 Deltaproteobacteria bacterium
GGACTACCGCAGTCCACGCACATTTTGGGTCAAGAATAATAATGTTTCCTTACTTTTTTATCAGCGTCCCGCTTCCTGCCCGCCGAGTTACCAGAGAACTTTGATCTGGAGCAATACATCATGCCGATCCGCTTGACGGATGCCACTGAAGACGGCGGTTTGTTCGGCATTCGATTTGGATAGGCGCAACGATTCTCATGAAGGTTGGTCATGCCAACCTGCTGATTTTAGAGAATGGCCAGCTTAAACTGATTCTCATTGAGGCGTGACAACGGCAATTTTGGAGTCAAAATTATCCTTCTCAAATGTTGAATGCTATCCTGTTTAAGACCTGCCTATCCATCAGCCACCCAAGGCCTGGTGGTTTTCTGTTGACCATAACCAGCTAATTTGGTATAGATTTTTGCATTCTGGGGAGTTTCGTGACATGGGCACAGTGAGGAAGAGCATCTTTGGCAATGGCTCGAAAATGAAGCGGGCCGTGCGTATTTTGGAGCGATATGCGCTTTTTCGTACATTCTAATCTATTAGCAGAACCGGCACGCCATCTGGGAGTCTCTCCATGTGCCATTTCCAAGGCGGTCAAAAGAATAATGAAAGAATAATTCAATGTGGGCTCTTTTTTTTTCAAAACTGTAAAACTGAAGGGCACCTTCCCTTGTCAGAAGTTAAGAATATGTTTTGGATTATAAAATACTCGAGATAAGCTTGGCAGCTTGGTACGCTGTCCAAGATTTTGGAGGGAACTATAAACGGAAGGAATGATTTGAGACAAACCTTTCCAAATCTGGCGACTGTACTTCGGATAAATTCTTCACTCGGAATCGTGTTAGAAGGGTATGGCTTAAAAAAATCACAGCTTGGCG
Source organism: Deltaproteobacteria bacterium (assembly GCA_019314185.1). Next base: position 867 of record JAFCZU010000125.1, read on the forward strand.
AATCAAGCCCACAGTCTCTGGAATATTACTTTGCTGATTCCAGTACCTCCGCTATAATTGAACACAACTTTAAATGGGCTGCTGGAGAGCGTCTCCGTCCTATTTTTCAGTTTGCTTACATAATGCTACCTACACCGTGCAACCAAGCTTGTAAAGGTTGCTTCATGGGCCAAGACAAAAAGAAACTCCCGCGGCGCTTAAAGGGGCCGTATTTTTCAATTGGGGAACTCTCGGAAATATTGTTGTTCCTGAAGAAGCATGGAGCAAAAGCTATTGTTTATGGCGGGGGTGGAGAACTTTTTGCATGGCAAGGAGCGTTTGATTTCATACAAATGGTGCACAGCTTTGACCTAAAAATGGTTATTTTTACTAACGGAACCCTACTTTCTAAAGATGACGTCGTTCGTTTGAATGATCTGGGCGTTGTTCTTATCGTTTCCCTTCGTGACACGGTGGAAACATACCATAATTCTATTGTAGGCAGTCGCGGCTTTGTTGCTACACTTTCAACCGTCGAATATGCTCTTGCCGAAGGTATGCACCTTGACAATCGATTAGCCGTAGAAATCCCTGTAACAAAAGATAACGAGCGGCGCGTACTTGACGAGTTTCTTCCGGCGATGCGTTACTTAAATATTGTTCCTATGATAGAAGAGTATATCCAGATATCGGTATCCGAAGAAGAAAGAGCCTTTTCCCACAATTTCAGACAAGCGAAGAGGTTTTTTGAAAAAGCGTGTGCACGCGATGCAGAGATAGGAATTCGATGGATGCCAGAATTGGGTACGCGTATGGTTGGGCAACCACGGTGTAGGAGGCCACTATATTCATTGGCGATTTTTCCTAGCAGGGACGTAATGGATTGTCCAAGCCACTCAATTTGTTATGGAAACTTAAAGCGGGATTCATTAGAAAAAATAGTATATTCCGACACGTTTAAAAAAGCAATTTTGGAGTTCGAATTGTGCGCATGCTCCGTGTTCTATACAGATTCTAATTGGGAATTATATAATAAAACATTGCCGACTTACTTAGAAGCATTAAAATGACTCTCTGGTACCCCAATATACCAAAATGCATCTCTCTGAATAAAGATCTTCACAAGATCAACGTCGTTCAGTTTTGGGGTTTCTTCAGTGAGCAGGACCTAATTGAGAACGCTGGCGCTCTTTTGATGATGGATATTGATTTTGGGAGAAAGTGTTCTCTAAGGTGTCCCTCATGCTTCAGAAAAAGTAATCCTGTGGATGATGATAGCCACAGAGATCTTACTTATAAACAATTAATCAAGACAATAGATGCTGCACAAAGTATTGGTTTAAGGGAAATTAAGATTTGCGGGGCAGGTGAGCCTTTAGAAAACCCCTTGCTTTTGCAGTTTGCTAAAGATTTGACACAGCGCGATATTGGGTTGTCGATCTTTACAAAAGCCCATGTCCTTGGAGTCGACAAACACGTTGCCAAAGTATATGGAAGATACGGCATTACTAACGGCTCCAGCCTTTGTAAAGAATTCTTTCAACTGAAAACCAGTTTCTTGGTAAGCTTTCAATCAGCAAACCCTCAGACCCAAGATCGGCTTGTAGGTGGGGTATCAGGATATACTGCATCAAGAAACCGAGGCCTTGAATTTTTGGTTGAGGCTGGTTTTAATAAGACATCCCCTACACGTCTTGCTATTTGCGCTAATCCTATGCTACGTGCCAACTTCGGCGAACTTTTTGACATCTACGTTTACGCGCGTGAGCGGAACATCCTTCCTGTTAACGCCGCGCTAATGATTAGTGGCAAACAGATTGACATTCACTTTCTTCGCAATAATGACGTTTCTGCTAAAGAAAAGGAAAGACTATTTCTACAAATTTATGAGTACAATTTACGACATGGCTTCCACACCCAAGAGCAACTCATGAGAGAAGGAATTTCTTGCATGCCTGGTATTCATCCTTGCAATCAGATTGCCGCGGGACTTTATTTAACCTGTAACGGTAATATTGTAAGATGCCCAGGCGATTATGGAACACCTCTTGGAAATGTTAAAGATAGAAGTGTTGTCGAGATATGGGAGGAACACAAGGATTGGGCTTTTAAGGGAAAGTTCAATTGTCATTGCCCTTTCAAAGAGGGCGCGACACTTCCCACAGGCCTTTATGATCGGGTTCAGTCCCGATTATTAAACAGTTAGTCCACGAGCTAATTAATAAGGGAGAAGATCAATGAGAACGAAAACAATTCTGATTGGGCTATTTGTTATAGTGACTGTTTCTCTGTATGGGTGCGCTAAGCAGGAGACACAGGAGATAAAAATTGGCGCCATTCTCCCGTTAACGGGTGATATTGCGTCTTACGGGAAGAGGGCACAAAAGGGAATTGAAATAGCTCTTGAGGAAATCAACGGTTCTGTGCAGTACCATATGAAAATCGCTGTCGACTTCCAAGATGGAAGGGGTAATGCGAAAGAATCCGTGACTCTCATGAAAAAATTTTGCTCAATCAACAAGTATCCCGTAGTGATTGGCGCAGCCGCAAGCTCGGTTAGTTTGGCGATGGTTCCAATAGCTAATCAATATAAAATATTACAGATTTCTCCGATATCTTCGTCGCCTGCATTGACAACTAAAGGAGGAAAATATTTTTTCCGGGTCTGTCCTTCCGATGCATTTCAGGCTGTTATCTTGGCTGAGTGGATGAGAGAACTGAAGATAGAATCTGTTGGAATTCTTTTTGTTAATAATAGTTGGGGCATTAGCTTACAAGACAGATTTGTCGAGGAGTTCAAAGCAAGAGGTGGTAAGATAGCGACCGTAGAAAGCTGCAAGGATGGAGACCGTGATTTCAGGACTCAATTATCCAAAATCATTGCTTCGGAGCCCGATGCACTATATAGCCCAACTTACGGCAAAGAAGGTGGAATTATTCTAAAGCAAACCAAGGAATTGGGGTTCAAAAAGAAGATATTTGGTTCAGATGTTTGGAGTTCCCCTGAATTGTTGACGAGTGCAGGTGATGCTGCCAACGGAGTCTTTCTGGTCAAGCCTGCTGAATATAAAGGCGATGCATACCAGGCATTCAGAGATAAGTATTTTGCCAAATACAACGAGGAACCAGACGTTTATGCAGCCTATTCGTATGATGTAAGTATGATTTTAGCACGGGCTTTTGCTGCCGGAAAAACTGCTGGACCAGAATTGTGCGAATACCTTCTGACAATGCCTGCCTATGACGGCGTAACCGGTGTGACGCAGTTCGACGATAATGGCGATTGCAACACGAAGGCATTTATTCGACAACAAATCCAAGACAACAAATATATCGAAATTGCTATGCATCAATAGTTCAGTTTCAAATATTAACTATCGTAATATCGTGTATTTTCAGGCAGGATAGATTAAATGAACGATATGGAGCTATTGTCAGCGTGGAAAGAGTTTAGGGCAAGTTTTGGACTATGGTTCACTTTGTGTGGCGGCATACCCACTTTTATTTGGCTTATTCGTAAATGGCGGGTAGAAAGAACGGCTAAAATTACGTGCTATATTCTCCTTGCTATAATATTAATTGGTCTATTGGCGATGGCTTTTGATCAAAAGTGCTATACTTGGCTCTGCAATGTACCAGCTGTTTTTTGGAATTTCTATTTCGTGTCTCATCTCCTTTTAACAGTAGGGATCCTTGCTTTTATTGGTGGGATGCTAGTTTATTGCTCGATTCTGCATTTTATAATGGGCAGAAATTCAGTTTGTATTCGTTCTATGCTCTATGAGAAGGGACTCGATCTAATATCAGGTCACCGAAGGTTCAAGATTATCCAAGGATTCAAAGAGTACTGTAATAGCTGTGAACAATTACTCCTGCGTGCTGCAAAAGACGTTGGAAAACAAGATAACGTAGAGATGCATACTGTACAGACCCCAGCAAAGTCGGCTACACTTAGCGATGAAGACAAGAAAGCCTATCAAAATTATATGGCTACAACCAACCGAATACTTCTGACACATGATTGGGGATACAACCGCCTTGTATACCTTCCCCCGTCTGAGGAAGATTTCGGAGATGCGTTTGCTCGGTCATATGAGTTTATAAGGACATTGCTGTATGAGTATTTTTTCGGCTTTGACAAGAACTCAGAGAAGCATAAGCCAGAATCTGTTATCACTCCCCCAAAAAAGTACTATCCGAATGGTGCGGCGCAATATGCTAAGCAAAATAGGCCCGATGAGAGCGGTCCTATCAACCTCGAAGGCATCAGAATAGGCTATACAGCAAAAATGGATGGATTGCTCGATGTTGTATCGCGACTTGATCTGCATATTCCACCTAGTCATGAATTTAGCATTGCTTTCTCGCAGGTACCTTCCTCTCAGGCCAGCAACGATAGGAAGCATGAAACACAAAGAGCTGACCGTAAAAATAGTGAGAGTATAGGAAACAACTTTATCGGCTGTATCCGTGTTTTTGAATACCAAAAAAGAAATTCGGTTGCCAGCAAGAACATTACGGGAGTACGAACACAGCTTATTGCCTTATTAGAGGAAGAATGGGGCAATATCGAAAAAGAGAAGTCGCAAGTATTATGTGCACTATTAATTAACAGCTTGCCTTTAAAGCCTTTTTTTGAGAAAGGATGGGGCCCACAAGAAATCGCTTTTAAGTGGATAGAACTTGAATTGGATGATAGGATATTCATGCAACTGTGTAAAGCATCGGCTAAGGCTATTGCTGCTGGTGTTCGAGAAACAAATAAAAGCGTTGACTGGAAAAGACTTTTTGAGAAAGCGAAGGAAAGTATACAGCGCAACTTGAGTGTTTCTGTGAACGTAAAGACTGATGACATCGAAGTCGATGATAAGGGTAATATCGTGTTGCCGGGTTCATAACTCCTCGCCCGATGCTTATGCAGTCTACTTGTATGACATCATTATGATCTTGAAAGGAACCTTATGTTGGCGGTATTGGCCACTGGCCCACAAATATGTGACTATTCTTTTTACATGCGGACTAATATCTACTGAAACGTGCGTGGCAAACTGTTCATGAGCGGACCACGGAATAGCTGAGCACACCCAGAATGAAGATGCTCGCGAGAATACGAACTATGCGAAGCTATCACAAGAATAACCGTATATTGTACAGTGATTTCTATGATACTGGTGGGAAGCTCGGCTGAGGTTACCCATTGAATTATGTGGTTACTTACATAGCATCTGATGTTTTGACTTCTTCAAAAACGTTTCGAGGAATCAGGAGCCCCTGTAAAGCCAATTCACAGGTATTGTTTAACATGAGATGAGATTAGTCCATGAACAAACGTAATCTTAATATATTAGTTGGTATATTGGCGATTGTTGAGATCATTCTAACCATCGGGAACGCCATGTGGCAAGATCCAATGTATACTGGGTCTTCTATTTTGGTGCTTTTTTTGATTCTTGGCTCTTTTGTTTTTTCCAGATCGAATCGCTCTATCGTTCGTGATCTTATCAGCATGCCCGATTCAGTGTTCAACAACAATATCGTTGAGGTTGAAAACGATTTTTTATCGAAGGTAGCAGCTTTCTTGGAAAGCAAAGAGGTCATTAATGAGCAGAAATCTAACTTTTTGGCAAGGCTCGATAGATTCCGACACCGCGACAGGGCAGACTCCGTAGACTTCTCCGATAATTTTTCTCAGTACTGTATTAAGTGTGCCAAAATGCTCAAATATTCAGGTGATGATATTTGTACTGTCCAAACTCCACATGATGTCGAAGGTGATCACGAAACCGCTTTTGAACATTATATAAATAAAACTGTCGAGAAGATATTGGAACAGAACAGTGATGGTAGTTCTGTAATTAATTTATACAAGCGTTTAGTTATAGTAGACTCGGCCAAGGTTAATGTTGAAATCAAGAAAGTCAGGCTATTCCTTGAAAGACTTTTCGAACGGGGGAATCAGAATGAACCCCACCCGTCTTATAATAATATAAGAATTTGTATTGTTCACAGAATGTTTGCTTCACAATTGTTCTATTCAAATCTGGACGTTCATATAACATCACCCTATAATTATTCACTAGCTTTTCAAATGCCTGAACAGAATGGTGCTTTTAAGTGGTCTTCTAGTGTTCACATAAACCCAAAAGATGTTGTTCAGGAAGTTTATGCAAATACAAATACATTAAAATCTGCCTTCAATATCTTATGGAACAAAGGAGCGGGAGAGCAGGGAGAATTCGATTTTACGTCTGTTTACAATCACCAAAATTCTGACCGTAAAGATGAGCAACAAAAACTATTAACTGACATTACAGCCAAGATGATAGAAATAGTAAATAGATACCCATAAATGATTATCCAGTTATTATTAAACGGTGTTGTTGCAAGCTGTTACTTTCTGTTAATAGCCGTTGGATTCTCAGTTATCTATGGAACAACTCGTTTTTTCCATTTTGCTCACGGTGTTGTATTCACAGCGGGAGCTTATTTTACCTTTTTATGTAAAGTATGGTTAGGGTTGCCGTTTTTTTTGTCGATCCTTGTCGGCATTATTTTATGCACATTACTTGGCTGCCTGACGGAAGTGTTTCTCTATCGTCCCCTGAGGCGCAACGGCGCATCTTCCATGGTGCTTCTGGTCACATCCCTCGGCGCGTATATAGTCCTACAGAACATTATTTCTATGATTTTTGGAGATGATACCAAGACTTTCCGGTCAGGAGCTGTGGAAGAAGGAATCAATATCTTTGGTGCGCGAGTTACCTTTGTTCAGATACTCATCGTTTGTGTGAGTATAGTGCTTGTAGCTACCGTAGCGGTTTTGTTGAAGAAGACAAAAATAGGTAAATCCATGCGGGCTGTAGCCAATAATTCAGAGCTTGCAAACATCTCGGGAATAGGTGGCGACCGTGTGATTCTTGGAACTTTTGCTCTGGGTTCGGCATTGGCAGGAATTGCCGGAATCCTTATTGCACTCGACGTTGACATGACACCCACCATGGGCATGAACGCGCTCATGATGGGAGTGGTTGCTGTGATCATCGGTGGTGTAGGAAGTATTCCAGGTATAGCCTTGGGAGCACTGCTCTTAGGTATGGCGCAGCATCTAGGAGTATGGAAGATCGGTTCTCAGTGGCAGGATGCCATTGCCTTTGTTATCCTACTGATATTTTTACTATTCAGACCGCAGGGTTTTCTGGGCAAGAAAATCAAGAAAGTCAGCATGTAAAAATCCGACCCCAGAGGGGCCGGCTTTGGTATAAGCCCATAGGGCATGATTTACTGGGCCTGAGCTAATGAGTTCTGCCTTGCCATATTAAAATCAGTCGGGCATTATCGTTTGG
>JAFCZU010000126.1 GCA_019314185.1 Deltaproteobacteria bacterium
CGATATTCGCTTGGAGCCCCGGAATCGTAAAATTTCACATTAAAACTATCACACCTGATGCCAAAATTTAAAGCTTGCACTTTGCCGGTATTATGCAGTCGTATTTTACTTATTGTTTTACCTTCAGGAATATTGACAGATCCTGCAAAACCGAAAAACGAACCTATCAGAGCACCGATCAGCAATAAAATAACACTAAAATGAACAACATAAACACCTATGCGTGTCCAACGCCCCTTTTCAGCAAAAACACAAAATCCATTGTCTGTTTCTTCAACTTTCCTGTATCCAAAACGTCTGGAAACAATGGACACATATCTTCTTTTCAAGTCTTCAAGTAAACCACTGTAAGTAAATTCTTCCTTATCAGAAAGATTTCTGAATTTTGAAACATCAAAAGAAGGATCTTTAACAAATATAATCTTCCGCAAGGCAGAAAATCTGTTTGTCGAGCAAACAATAACATTAATTACCAGCATAAGAAGCAGAAACTGAAACCACCATGAATGATACATGTCAAAAATATCAAAGGCTGACAATATTTTATAAAGAAATTCACCATATTCATTCAGATATTCATCAGGCATCTTGTTCTGAGGAATAATCGTCCCAATCATAGAAGTAACAGCAAGCGACAAAAGAACAACAACTGTCAGCCTGATTGATGCAAACAATTTCCATAATCTGCCAAGAAAATCAGCAGATCCTTTCTCTTTGTTCATTATTTATCCTTTCCATATATATTTGATGAATTCGTAAAAAGTTGAATTTATCAGGTGTTAGGTGTTAAGATAAAACATTTAATTATCACATCAAATACTTAGCCCCTGACACTTGACACATTTCGCAAATAGCATTTTGGGGCTTTTTACGAAACCATCATAATTACCTTTTTCATTATAAAAGTCATTTGTAAGCGGAATGACTTTTATAATAACCGTCAAATCAAACCACTTTTTTATCAAAATATCAAAATAAAAACAATAAAACTTTCGGACAAACTCCTAATGCTTAGCCGCTGCTTTATTATTGTTTAGATATTTTTTTGCAAGAACAAACAACTCATCTTTTGTAATGGAATTATAATCATCCATTATTGTTCTGCTCCATTCAAGCTGTTGTGGATGTTTTACAGAACCTGAAAGAACTGTATTGAGCCAGTAATTATTATTTCGCATCATATCCTTAATGCTTGTAATCATGGGATCTACGGCACGTCTTAATTCATCATTATTTGGTCCGGTTTCAGCAAGATCCGATACGATTTTTTTTATCTCATTGATTATCATATTAATATCTTCAGGAGCCACTTGTACAAAAGCTTGAAATACACCATATCCAGAATAGACCCTGCTCGCCCTGTTATAAGCAACAAATGAATAGGCTGCCCCCAACTTTTCTCGTATTTTTTCACGCAGCCTGTCTGACAAAATATCCGCTAAAACAGAAAAAAGTCGTGTTCTGTGAATATCCCATAAATCTTCCGTCGGATATGCAACAACAACAAGCCCCTTATCTATTTTTGTCGCAACATTTATTTCAAGTGATTGAGCAACAGGAAATTCAGGAGAATCCAATCTTTTTTGCAAATAAATATTGCGTCTTGGAGAAAGAGTTCCAAGATATTTTGAAACTATTTCGATTGTTGAATTAACATCAAAATCACCCACAACCGAAACTTCTAATGTGCCATGCCTTAGTGGAGAATCTACCCATGATTTGACATCATCAAGAGTTAAATTTTTAAATATATCATAAGGTGGAAGACCAAAACGGCTGTCACCTCCTGCGAGAAATCGCTTTCCCGTAAGGTTTATAGCGCCATCAATAGAGCTGGAAAGCTTAAGATACTTCTGCTGAAAACGTTCCATGGTAAGTTTACAAGCATCTTCCCGATATCCTGGATCTGTCAAATGCGCATAAAGAAGCTGGAACAGCAAACGCAACTCTTTTGATACTGTTTTTCCTCTAAAATAAAATGATTCTTCACCAACACCAAAAAAAACATTTGTATTTTTCCCTGCCATTGCGCGCTCAATCTCGTCCCTGTCAAGAGTGCCAAGCCCGCTTTCATTTATCACCGCCCTGCTTAAAAAAGCAAGACCTGGTCTGTTTAAAGGTTCAACAGATCTACCTGAACCAAAAGACAGATTAACCAATACTTCATCAGCCTCAAAATCTGTTTTTTTGAGATTAAGGCGCACATTATTTTCAAAATCAACCTGAACAATACCAAGATCAGCGATCACCTTCCTGCTTATAACCTTCCCGTTTTTTTGAGGCTCAGGCAGATAAGGAAAAACCACAGATTCCATTTTAACCGGTCTTAAAACTTTCATGCTGCTGCTTTTGTTGAATGCAGCAAGTATCAGTTCTTCAGGATCAACGCCGGCAGCTCCAAGATCAACGTTTCCGGTTACAAGCACAAGCCTGTGCTCAGGCTGCCATATCTTAATGAACAAATCATGCACATCTTTTAAAGTAAGAGAATCTATTACAGGAGCAAAAAGGTTTTTTTTCTGCTCAGGCGACATGGAAACCATATCTGTATTAAGATCTCTGATTATTTCACGAGACAGCGCCCCGCTGTCACGTGTCTGAGCCTTATTAAACACTTTATCCAGATCCGACAAGAAATCTTTTTTCACCCTTTCAAGCTCAGATTTCGTAAAACCATATTTTAAAGCCTTTCTCAGGTTTTGCTCTATAAGCCAAAGTGTTTTTTCCCAGTTTTCGGGACTGCTCTTTGCTGTAATCTCGGCAAATTCTATCTGACCCATAAAAACTCCGGACATGATAGATGCCGAAGTAAATGGAGTATCAGGTTTGCCGACCAATAAATCCAGCCGGTTCTGAACTATACGATTTGCAATATCCTGAACAAGCAGCCTTTTCTGCAAATCAAGAGAATCCGGCTTCTTTGTAACTTTTTTCACAACCTCTATGCTGACCGTTGTTTTTCCTGATTCCTTTTCAAAATGATAGAATGTTTTAACACCATTATGGTTTACCTCTCCGATATAAGGTTCCTGCCCAGCTGGAGACCTTGCAGATAAATCTGAGAATTTTTTTTCTATTAATGAAACTGCTGTCTTAACTTCAAAGTCTCCAACCATAACAAGTATCATTTTCTCAGGGCAATACCAGGTGTCATAAAATTCTTTTAACAGCTTTTGGTCGGCATTTTTAATTACATCCTCCATGCCGATGGGAAATCTTTTCGATATTTTTGCTTCAGGAAACTCAAACTTCATGGTTGAAATAAATGTACGATAAGATACGGAATCGCGGGTTCGCTTTTCAGCGAGAACAACTTTGCTCTCCCTGTCAATCTCCGACTCTAACAAAAGTGCGCTGTCCGCAAAATCTTTAAGCACAGCAATGCCCTTTTCAATGCTTTTCCTGCTCCCTTGCGGCAAAAGAATATCATAAACAGTCTCATAATACCCTGTATGAGCATTTGCATCAGGTCCAAACTTCATGCCTATACTCTGAAAATATTTAACAAGCTGCCCTGGTTTAAAATGAGCTGATCCACAAAAAACCATATGTTCAAGAAAATGCGCCAGGCCCTGTTGTTCGTCTGTCTCATTTATCGAACCGACCTGAACATTAAGATGCATACTCACCCTGCCTTTTGGCTTATGGTTTTCCATTAATACATACCTGAAACCATTTGGAAGCCTTCCAAACACAAGGGAAGGATCAGGAAAAAGTTCGCTCTTTTCATGCGGCCATCTATGAGAAGATTGAATGTTTTCAGCAGCATCAGCAACCAAAAGATATTTAAGACCAGAGATACCAACATTATTGTCTTTGCCAAAATTTATAGCTGGAAAAGATAATAAAATATTAACAGCAACAGTATATAATACAAATTTTGCGGCAAAATTTCTGAATTTTTTTTTTGGCATGCTTCGAATCCTTCTATGTAAACGTTTCCTGAATACTCGCAACATTAAGACAAAAAGGTCTTCAGTTGCAAATCCTATGATATTGTAAGCTAAAAACTTTATTTTGAAATAATAACAAACTATTTTTTTATGTAAAAACCCCTACCCTTTGACTTAATATTACCATTCTTTGCAAGTTTATATAAGGCATTGCTTAGCTGCCTTGATATAAGACCGATCTTTTCTTTTAGCTTGTCAATAGAAACTCCATTTCTGCTCCTTTTAATACCTTCAAAGATTGTGTCAAAAACAGTCTTCTCCTTGCCAGATGTTTTCTTGATTTTCGATGTTTTCACTTTTTTGCAACAAGCTTGGATTTCACTGTTACCTTTTTTTCTTTTTCACGGAAGAAGTTTTTTGGATACCTGAACTTTATTTAACCGATCCGTGGCTTTATTTACCTGTTTTGAAAGCGATATAAGAGGCTTGGATTCTGTTAAAAACTATCTTAAAGTAAAAAATCCTGACCCAGAGAACCAAGTTTTTCAGAACAAAATAAAAACATACGGTTCATTACAAGTCAACAAAGTTTGTAATGAGAGTATTACCAGTTTGTTAAAATTGGAATGATATCCCACAGCATCATCATTTATCCCGCCCGAATAGAAGTTCATGTTTTCGGCTTTAACAAATTGGTAATGCTCCCCTTGTAACCAATAAAAGTATTTATTAGAAAATAATCATCTTCTCTCCCATGGTTCATAAACCCACTTTTTAAAAAAACGATACCAGCGCCTTGAACAATTATTGACAATAAATTGCCCCTGTGCAAAATATTATTTTAATTCTTTTGATCAATATCGATTTTTCTTTCATTTCCCATTACACAGACAGTCACAATTAATAAATTCGTAAAAAAAGTTTTTACTTTTATGTCAACAGAATATCTTATACTGATCGTCGGTTACATTTCAGGCTTTTACATGTCTTGGAACATAGGCGCTAATGATGTCGCCAATTCCATGGCTTCTGCTGTCGGAGCAAAGGCTATTACAATTCGCCAGGCAATCTTTATTGCCGGGATACTAAATATAATAGGCGCCGTATTTATCGGATCGCATGTTACAAATACAATTCGTAAAGGCATTGTTTCGACTGAAATTTTAGCCGATCCACACATAGCGCTTATCGGCGCTCTTGCGGCCATTTTGTCCGCCGCTTTGTGGGTAAGCTTTGCCACCTGGAAATCTTTGCCTGTATCTACCACACATTCTATTGTGGGCTCCATGATCGGTTTTGGAATAATGGCTGGAGGATTCTCAGTTATAAAATGGAGTAAACTCACTGCTGTTGTATTAAGCTGGGTCATATCTCCGATTTTCAGTCTTGTCATTGCCTTTGTAATATTTAAATTTATTGTAAAAACAATACTTTCTAAAGAGGATTCATTTGCATGGGCTCTTAAATTATCCCCCTTTTTTATCGGTATTACTTTTTTTGTCGTCATTCTATCATTTCTATTTAAAACACCGCTCGGCAAAACACTCGCAATCGGAAATCTTACTGCATTGCTCATTGCGCTTATTCTGGCCGTAGCTCTCGGATATGCTGGAATGCTGGCTTTAAAACAATTTGTTAAAAACAAAAAAAACGAAGGGGAAGAAATTTTCAGGTTTATTCAGATCGGAACATCATGTTATGTTGCGCTGGCTCAAGGCGCAAATGATGTGGCTAACGCAATCGGCCCGCTTGCAGTAATCTATTTCCTGGTTAAGACAGGCGGTGTCAGCGCTGAAGTACCTGTACCTGTTTTTCTACTTCTTTTTGGAGGCATAGGAATTGCATGTGGAATCGGCATGGCAGGCGAGCGGGTCATGGAAACTGTCGGCAAAAAAATTACAACCCTTACTAACACTCGCGGTTTCTCCGTTGAATTTGCCGCTGCGACAACTGTTCTTGTCGCCTCAAAAATGGGGCTCCCGGTTTCCACAACACATGCGGCAGTCGGCGGCGTGATGGGTGTGGGGCTTGCGCGCGGATTTGAAGCAGTCAACTTCAGAATAATCATAAAAATTATGCTCTACTGGGTTCTGACTGTACCCATTTCCGCTATAACCAGCATGATAATTTTTAAAATACTTCAATTAATCATATAAAGGAGATAATTATGCGCATACCATTTTTATCGCTGTTTATTACTTCACCCTTTAACGGCCTTCTGGAACACGCAGAAAAAGTGAAAGAATGCGCATGGGCTTTTCAACAGGCCATAGAGTGTCATTTGTCAAAGAAATGCATAACTTTTGAAGAATTCAGACAGGAAGTTATTACACTGGAAAGAGAGGCGGATGAAATTAAGAGACGCATACGCGGGCACCTGCCAAAAGGAACCATGATGCCTGTGGACAAATTCCAGTTGTTCAGATATTTAAAAGAACAGGACGGAGTTCTTGACACACTGGAAGATGCTCTTGACTGGATTTCGTACAGACCTGAACCGGGAATTCCAAAAGAGCTTATGAAAGACTTCCTGCTTCTCGTTGACTTAAATATTGACCCAATAGAGGAAATGGGCAAGATGGTATTAGAAGCAAAAAATTATTTTAAAACTTTTAATGAAACCCAGCGGAATTCAGTCAAGAAAATCATCCGTAACCTGCGCCGCAAGGAACATGAAGCGGATAAGGTGGAACACAGACTCAAACGAAGAATTTTTGAGGTTAATTTAGACCCGGTTTCAACATTTCATCTAATCAGATTGGTCGAAATAACCGGCTCCACAGCGGATCATGTTGAAAACTCCGGCGACATGATGAGAGCAATGATTGCTAAATAGAATAGCCGTTCACGGCTTGAAAATCGAACAAGAATAAAGCGTAGCGATTTCACAATTCATCATTATTTTTAATTTCAACACTCCGTGAACGCTTACCAGACAAATAAGTTTTAGAAAACAGCTTCTATAAAAGATCCTTTTTTATCGTAATATCACTATTGTTTCTTACCTGTAACAACCAATCATCAAATACTGCGAGCTGTTTTTGCTGCAACAATCCTTTCAGAATATTTGCTTTTTCTTTGTCAAAACCTTCCAAGGCAGGATCTTTTCTTTCCTTTAAGCTGACAACGTAATATCCTTTAGCGCCTTTAATTATATCTTCAGACGTTTTGTTTTGCTCTGAAAGACTGAAAGCAGCCTCAATAACTTCTCTTTCATACCCAATACCAGGCACAGAATCGTTCCGTTTAAAAAAACCTGAAGTTTTTAAGAACACATCAAACTTCTTACATTCCTCACCAATAGATTTGCCGATTTTTAAATCAGACAAGAACTCCTTTGCGTCCTTAGCAGCCTTTTCGTTCTGTCTTATTTTAATTAGATCAGCAGTAACCCTTTCCATCACATCATTTAACTCAGGTATCTTTGCCGGATTTTTCTCTACTACCTGAATAATATAATATCCGTCACCAATATTCAAAATATCGCTAAATTCCATAACTGATAGATTAAAAGCAGCTAACGCAAAGTCTTTGCGATACTTTACACCTTTATCGGGACCCTTTTTTGTAAAAAAATCTGTTGTCAACAACTTAAGATTTTGTTCCGCAGCAGCTTTTATCAGATCATCCTCCTTAACGGCAGCATTATAAACAACCTCTGCTTTATTATACGCATAATCATTCAACTTTATAACTGTAAGATTCTTTCTTATACTCTTTTTCGCTTCTTCAAAGGAAAGTGTAGATTCCTCATTTATCTTTTCAACCTTGATAATGTGCCATCCAAATCGTGTAAGAACCGGCTCGCTGATCTCCTCTTCTTTCAAGGAAAACGCCATGTCAGCAAAAGGTTTCACCATTGCTTCCTTCTTAAATGCTCCAAGACGCCCCCCGTTGTTTTTGCTTGGACATGCAGAATATTGCAGGGCCAGCTCGCCAAAATCTTTACCCTCCTCAATCTTCTTTAATATATCAAGAGCCTTATTTCTTCCTTCTTCAACAGCTTCCGGACCGGCGCCCTGATCAATCTTTATAAGTATATGCCTGGCTTCAACAGTTTTATCTGTTCTAAATTCCTCTATGTTTTCTTTATAATAATTCTGCACATCATCGTCGGTAATACTGATATTCGATTTATATGTTTCAGGATTAAACTGTAAAAAGCGTGCCTTGATCATGGGATCTGTTTTATAAGACTCTTTCCTGTTATCAAAACAGGTCTTTACTTCATCAGCAGAAACTTTGATGTTTTTATATCTTTCAGGCTCAAACAGTACAAAATCTATATTTACAAATGCGTTGCTCCAATTATACCATTCCATAGCTTCGCTGTCTGAAACCTTGATGCTGCTTAATATAAGGTCTCTTAACTTTTCTATTAAAATAAATTTTCTCTGATTATCCTCGAACTCTTCAGGAGTCAAGTTGTTGCGTTTTAAAACCTTTCTATAATGAGGTTCGTCAAAAACGCCGGCTGTCTGAAATGCCTCTATTTTTCCAATTGTGTCTGCGAGCTCTTTTTCCGAAACCCTGATGTTTAATTTTTCCGCCTCCTGAAACATAAGTTTTTGATTAATAAGGCTATATAAAGCTTGTCTTTTTATCTCAGGCATTATTGTTTCATCATTCAGGCTATTGCCGAATCTCTGGCGCAACTGATCAATAAGTTTGTTGAATTCTCCCCTATATTCTTCAATGGTGATTGTCTCTCCATTAACAAGAGCAACCCTGCCCCCTTTATCCGAACGAAAACTTCCAACCCCCCAGAAAACAAACACAAGAACAATTGCACCTAAAATGATTTTAATAAGCCAGCTTTTGGCATGGTAACGCATTAATTTGAGCATTATGATTCATCCTTTTGATTCCGCAAAAGCAGAATAGTTTTTATGTTTTTTTGATTTCCTTACGAATTTATTTTTAATTGTTGCACATTTTTTTTAAAATCCATACTTAAACCTTAAAAATCGTATTGAGACCTATGAGAATTATTTAAAACTGTCAACAAGTTCTCACTTTTTTTATTACCTAAATCAAAAATATCAAATAGCTGTTGACAGACAAACATGTTTTTATTATTTTATATCTTCTTTGGGGCTGTAGCTCAGCTGGGAGAGCGCATGACTGGCAGTCATGAGGTCAGGGGTTCGATCCCCCTCAGCTCCACCAAACAATTGTTAATACACTGTTTCTCCTCCTTCAATACAACAATACGACAAAAACCAAATCACCTAAATCCACCACCTCAAATAGAGTTTTGTATTAATGATATAAACTGATTCAAGAAGTTTTGCTTTTCAATAATTCATTATATGCTTCTGACAATTTGACAAATTTTCCCTTTTCTCCCCCTTTGTCCGGATGAAGTTTTTGGGCCATTTGCCGGTATATGCGGGTTAAATCCTTTTTGTTCATTTTTCTCAACACATCTTTTTTAACACCGAATATTGTACTTGCCTCATCTAAAACTACTGAAGTGCTTCTGCGCGGTGAAACGTAACGCCTTTTGCTGTCCATATAGTCACGGATATAATCGTCTAAAAAAAAACTCCTGCCATATTCACTATCGAAGAACATAATAACATACCTGATCAAATATTCATGCAGGTTTCCCTCTGTATCCATTCCGCTCCAGAAATCACGGTCACTGTTCAACCGGCATATTTCTTCGAGAAAATATTGATCAACCTTATTTTGATTCAGGCCCTGAGGCATTAATTTTGCTACTAACTCAGTAAAATATTTCTGCAGATCAAAACTCACATAAACATATGTCTTAAATTCTGATCTATCGAGATCTCTTTCCATTTCCATAAAGTATTGTTCGAGTTCATCCCTTGATTTATTTATAAGATTATTAAACATTTTAGGAGTTATACGTCCAATCCTTCCCTGGTCTATCTGGCCAAATTTTAAATAATGAATCCTGCGTTTATCAAATATATGAAACTCGTTTTGCTGTTTTTCCTCTTTTTTTTTATTGGTTCTTTTTCTTAAGATTCTTCCCTTGTGACGATATGGCTCCAGCGCCATCCTGATTTCAGGTTTTAGAAAACACCAGAAAATATCGTCAAGATCTTCAACGGAATAATCCTGGCTTAAAGTTCGGAGTCTGTCATCAACTGTTTCATCGATATAAAATGCCTTTCCTCCCGGATAAATAATATATCCGGCCGGATCTGTCCCCAAATCAAACAGGTCACGACTCCGCAAACAGTTACCATCCTTGTAAGACTCCCTTATATAATAGCGGGTTTCCCCCTTGTTCCTTTTAATTGCCAAATACATAGTTATTTATCTCCTGACTGGTTGATAGCTTAATATTTTTTTACTAAACAAGTTATCCTTTCTGCTTGAAAATAATCTATTATTGTTTATTATATTTGATAGCTTCGTAAAAAGTCTTTTGTGAACGATTTTTTGAGTATTTTGGGAAAAAAGCAATTAATGATGTTCATCGTTAAGAAACGCAAGCTGTTTGAGGCCGTTAGGCTGAGTTCTTGCATTTTAGATGAACATCTTAATTACGCCTAAAATAGTCATGAAGTGAACAAAATGGACTTTTTACGAGGCCATCATACTTAAATTATACAAAAAACATTTATCACAAAAACACAAAACCCAAAAAAGTTAAAGTAACTAACAACCTGAATTTATTTTTCACAAAACAAACAATTATGCAATATTCTAAAGTTTATATAAGTTCGTTTGGTTATGAGCTCGCGCCAAATGTGGTAACATCCGATGATCTTGAAAAGCGCCTGGAGCCTCTTTATGAGACGCTCCATTTTCAAAAAGGACAGCTTGAGGCTATTACGGGAATTCATGAACGCAGGTTCTGGGACCCAGGCTATAAAATGTCGGAAGGCGCAATAAAGGCAGGTGAAAAGGCCATAGAGGCTTCGGGTGTTTCGCCTGAGTCTATCGGAATGCTGGTCTATGCAGGGGTCTGCAGAGACAATCTGGAACCTGCAACCGCCTGCGCAGTATCCCATGGTCTTGGACTGGGACATGATACACATGTATATGATGTGTCAAATGCATGCCTTGGTATATTAAACGGAATAATATTAACAGCAAACGCTATTGAGCTGGGTCAGATCAGGGCGGGTCTTGTTGTATCGTGTGAATCCGCGCGACAGATAATTGATATCACTATTGACCACCTTCTTGAAAAAAAGAATATGGACAACTTTAAGCAGACTATCGCCACACTCACCGGCGGCTCAGGAGCAGCAGCAGTGCTTTTGACAGATGGATCTATTTCAAATAAGGGCCACCGTCTTATCGGGGGGGTAATAAGAAGCGCTGCGGAGCATCATAAGCTCTGCCGTTGGGGTCCGGATACCGGCATGCCAGCCAGCAAACTCCATGTCATGGAAACAGATTCTGTTGGAGTGCTTAAAAACGGCGTAGCTCTTGGGATAGAAACATTCAATGCTTTTAAAAAAGAACTCTCATTGACTGATGATAAACCTGATAAACTTATCTGTCATCAGGTAGGAGCCACGCATCAAAAAAACATACTCAGCTCTATCGGTATCCCTGAAGAAAAAGATTTTACAACTTTCCGTTACCTTGGCAATATCGGCACTGTATCCCTTCCGATTACCGCCGCAATAGCTTCAGAACGTGAATTTCTTGTGTCTGGCGATCTGGTCGGCTTTTTTGGAATCGGCAGTGGGCTTAACTGCCTGATGCTGGGGATAGAATGGTAACCGTTCACGGTTAACCGTTTACAGTTAACGGTTGATCAAAGCATGATAAATTCGTAAAAAGTCGACTTCATTAGGTGTTAAGTGTTAAGACAAAACATTTAATTGTCATATCAAACACTTAACACTTTTCGCAAATAGTGATTTTTTTAGACTTTTTACGAGGACATCAAATATAATTCATTGAAAAATAGTGAACTGTGAACCGACAACCGTAAACCTGAGCAAATGCAAAATATGAAAAAAAACAGACCTGTTGATATGTTATCTTTCAGACATCTATACCCGTTTAAGTCCAGTTATATAGATCTAAATGGTCTTAAATATCACTTCCTGGACCAAGGCTCCGGCGAACCTGTTGTAATGATTCACGGAAATCCCACATGGTCTTTCTATTATCGTAATCTTATAAATAAACTCTCGCCGCATTTCCGCGCTATTGCAGTGGACCATATCGGCTGCGGCCTGTCTGACAAACCCGGCACAGACAGATATGATTATACACTGAAAAATCGTGTAGATGATATTGAAGCGTTTATTAACTTTCTTGAATTAAAGAATAAAATAACCCTTGTACTGCATGACTGGGGAGGAATGATCGGCATTGCCTATGCCTTGAGATTTCCTGAACGGATCAGCCGCATTGTCATTATGAATACCGCCGCTTTTCCCCCGCCAGGCAATAAAAAGCTCCCATTAAGATTGCGGCTTGTGCGAAATTTCAGGCTGTTGGCAACTCCGGCTGTTCTTGGTTTTAATCTCTTTTCATACAGCGCCCTGTATATGGCGACGCACAAAGGGCTTTCAAAAGATGTAAAATCAGGTCTTAAAGCGCCTTACAACTGCTGGAAAAACAGGATAGCTACTCTTAAGTTTGTTCAGGATATTCCTGTCAGTGAAAAGGATACAAGCTACAGCCTGGTTAAATCAGTAGATGAAAATCTGTATAAACTCGCCGGAATCCCCATGCTGATTTGCTGGGGCAAACACGATTTTGTTTTTGACGCTTCCTATCTTGCCGAGTGGCAGCGCCGTTTCCCGAACGCAGAAGTTCATACTTTCTCAAACGCTGGGCATTATGTCCTCGAAGATGAACCGGAAAAGGTCTGCACGCTTATTGAAGCTTTTTTAAACAAGAATTCTGTATGATAATATTTTAAATTTTACCACAGGGTTTTATTTCGTGTTTTCGTACTTTCGTGTTTTCGTGATTAATTTACTCTGTGATAAGAGTTTTTTGATACTAAATGAAGACTGACAGCAATATTATGAATATTTCATCACACTTGAAAAGGATGGCTGGAATACAGCCGTATAAAAGGGCTGTGGTCTATCCTGCCGGCAAAGATAAAAACGGCCGTATAGCATATGCCCACCTGACATTTCAGCAGCTTGATCAGGAATCTGACTGTCTGGCCTATGGGCTTGAAAAGGCTGGAATTACGCGCGGTACAAAGACCATATTAATGGTTAAGCCAGGCATTGAGTTTTTTGCCCTGATATTTGCTGTTTTTAAGGTCGGAGCTGTGCCCGTTGTTGTTGATCCCGGCATGGGAATAAAACGGATGCTTCTTTGCCTTAAAGAAAGCAGCGCCGAGGCTTTCATCGGAATCCCCATCGCCCATGCACTTCGAACCTTTTTCCCAAAATATTTTAAAACTATAAAGACAAATATTACCGTAGGCCGGAGATGGTTCTGGAAAGGACTAACTCTAAAACATATCCGCCAGATTCCATGGCAGCCTTACGCGCCGGCTAAAACCAGGCAGGATGAAACAGCGGCCATTCTTTTTACAACCGGAAGCACAGGGCCTGCAAAAGGTGTAATATATACTCACGGCATGTTTGATGCCCAAATCCGTCATATAAAATCACATTTTAATATAACACCTGATGAAATCGATCTCCCCACATTCCCACTTTTTGCGCTTTTCGATCCAGCCCTTGGAATGACCGCAGTAATACCGGATATGGATCCAACAAAACCCGCACATGTGAATCCTGAGAAAATCATAGAAGCAATTTTAAACCAGGGGGTTACAAACATGTTTGCCTCCCCTGCCCTGCTGAATCGTGTGGGACGTTACGGAAAAAGCAAAAAAATAAAACTGCCCTCATTAAAAAGGGTGGTTTCAGCCGGCGCCCCGGTATCTCCATCCAACATTGAACAGTTTTCTTCCATGCTGTCTAACGATACAGAAATACACACACCTTACGGCGCCACAGAAGCCGTCCCCATTATTTCCATCGGCAGCAATGAAATCCTGTCAGAAACCGGAAAGCTCAGTGAGCAGGGATACGGCATATGCGTGGGCCGTCCCATTGACGATCTAAATATTCAAATAATAAAGATCAGCGATGATCCCATTAAAAAATGGTCGGATGAGCTTGTTGTTTCTGATGGTGAAATCGGTGAAATCACAGTAAGCGGAGATCTTGTAACAAGAGAATATTTTAAAAAACCGGATGCTGATGCTCTTGCCAAAATCAATGATGGAGACCGGATATGGCACAGAATGGGAGATCTCGGCTGGATGGATAAAAAAGGAAGAATCTGGTTTTGCGGCCGTAAAAACCACCGTGTAATTACTAAAAACAGAACTCTTTTCACCATCCCATGCGAGGCAATCTTTAACAATCACCCGGAAGTATTTCGAAGCGCCCTTGTCGGAGTCGGACCCCAGCGTGAACAAAAACCGGTAATCTGTATAGAATTGGAAGCCGGCAATAAAAGAAAAAACAAAAAAAAGCTCAAAAAGGAACTTTTTGAACTCGCAAAAAGCAGTGTCTTAACAAAAGACATTGAAACAATTATTTTTTACAAAACATTCCCTGTTGACATACGCCATAATTCAAAGATTTTCCGCGAAAAACTGGCAAAAATGGCGGGGTAACATCCCTGTTAAATAAAAACGAGGACATTTAACCACGGTAAGATACACTTCGCTTCTCATTGATATAAATTTCACAAGGCAGGCGGAACAAATCTTATTTATGTTTCGAACTTTGCGAACATAACTTAAATTTATTGACAGCTTCTTGAAGATTTTCATTTGTAAGTTTAATCTTCTTCATAGTTGCATCATGATCTTCGTCCACGGCCCTTTCGGCAAGCTCTCCGATCTGCCCGGAAATATCGCTTATTGTTTTGATCTTATCCCTCAAGCCAACGGTCATAATATTAATAGAATCCACCAGGTCTTCGAGTTCGTCCCCTTTTCGAAGGATTATTTTTTTGCACAAATTCCCTTTTCCGATCTCAACCAGCTCATTTTCTATCCTGTATATAGGCCCGGCAATCGCATGTGGAAACAAAAGAGATACAACAACACCGAGGAACAAACTCGTAAAAAAACCGCAAGCAAGCACAGGGAAAAGAAAATCCATAAAATTGTCTGCTTTTATATGAAATAATCGGTAGGACTTACCAATATTTATATCACTGTAAAAATAAAAAATTATCCCGGTAACAAGCAACGACACAAGGATAATACTCCATATCTTGACCAGCATACGCAACTGGAGCTTTCTTTTTATGGAAAAGTTAAACAACAAGCTTCGCTTATGAATTATTTTAGAATTTGACATATTGCCTCCAGGATTGAAGTAAACTAAAGTGCCTGAAGTTAAGGCTTCAATTCAGCACTCAGCATTTGGTACTATTTCCTATGACAGGTCTTGCAACTGATT
>JAFCZU010000127.1 GCA_019314185.1 Deltaproteobacteria bacterium
CGGCAGACGTCTCGGACAGCTTGCCGCCTGTTTTGTGCTTCCGATTGAAGATTCCATAGAAAGTATATTTGAATCTTTGAAAAACACTGCGATGATTCATAAAAGCGGAGGAGGTACAGGATTTTCCTTTTCGCGAATACGCCCTGAAAAGGATATGGTTTTATCTACAGCGGGTATTTCA
Organism: Deltaproteobacteria bacterium; assembly: GCA_019314185.1. The sequence continues at coordinate 182 of JAFCZU010000127.1, forward strand.
AGCGGCCCTGTTTCATTCATGTCTGTTTTTGATGTAGCCACCGAGACCGTTAAGCAGGGAGGCACTCGTAGAGGTGCAAACATGGGGATTTTACGTGTGGATCACCCTGACATCGAAGCTTTCATAAATTCAAAAAACGATTCTGGCAGATTAAATAATTTTAATATTTCAGTAGCTCTGACAAAAAAATTTATTGCTGCGCTTAAGAAGGATTCTGATTTCGACCTCATAAGCCCGCGGACAGGTGAGGTTGTTAGAACAGTTAATGCCAGGATTATTTTTGATATGATCGTTAATTCTGCCTGGCAAACCGGTGAACCGGGAATAATATTCATTGATCGAGTAAACGAGAAAAATCCAACACCTCATCTTGGAAATATTGAAGCAACAAATCCATGTGGAGAACAACCTCTTTTGCCTTATGAATCATGCACACTTGGTTCTATAAATTTATCGAGAATGATTATTGGCAACACCTTGAATATGAACCGGCTGAAAGAAACAGTACACAGCGCAATTCACTTTCTTGATAATGTAATAGATGTAAATAAATATCCTCTTTCTCATATTGAAAAAATGAGCAAGAAAACCAGAAAGGTTGGTCTCGGCGTAATGGGTTTTGCCGATATGTTGTTAAAAATGGGCATACCTTACGACTCTGATGAAGCGGTTTTTCATGCAGAAATGATTATGTCTTTTATTTCGGAGGAATCGCGAAAGGCATCCGCAGCGCTTGCCGAAAAGCGCGGGAATTTTCCTTGTTACAAAGGAAGCGTTTTTGATAATCCATCATCTCCATATATGAGAAATGCCACTACAACTACAATTGCCCCCACAGGTACGATAAGTATAATCGCATCCGCTTCAAGCGGTATAGAACCGATTTTTGCCGTAGCATACTCAAGGCATGTGCTTGACGGGCAGTCTCTTCCTGAAATACATCCATTATTTATTGAAATCGCGAAAAAAGAAAAATTTTACAGCAAAAAGCTTGTCAAAGAAATTATAAAAACCGGTTCTGTCCAGTCTGTTGATGCTGTTCCTGATCATGTTAAAAGACTTTTCAGAACATCTCATGATATTTCAACAAAATGGCATGTTAAAATCCAGGCCGCATTCCAGAAATTTACGGATAATGCTGTTTCCAAAACTGTAAATTTTCCTGCAGAGGCTACAAATAAGGATGTTGAAAATGTATATCTTTCCGCTTATAAAAACGGTTGTAAGGGCGTAACAATTTATAGATATGGAAGCCGTGACAAACAGGTTTTAACTATCTCAAAGGAAGAAAAGAGGTCTGTTAAGATTGCGCCCAGATCAAGGCCTGAACGCACACATGGTATTACAGAACGTATAAGCACGGGGTGCGGCAAGCTTTATGTAACGATTAATTCCGATAACAAAGGGATGTGCGAGGTTTTTGCTCAGATGGGAAAGACCGGTGGATGCGCGTCATCTCAAATAGAAGCTGCCGGCCGTCTGATATCCCTTGCATTACGTTCAGGTGTAAAGATCGATTCGATTATTAAACAGCTTGTCGGCATCCGCTGTCCTTCTCCTGCATGGCAGAATGGAAAAACAGTTCTTTCCTGTCCTGATGCAATTGCCCAAGTATTGAAAGGGTTGACTAACTCAGATTTTGCCGAAAGAGGAACAATGATGTGTGTATGCCCGGAATGCGGCTCAATCATGTCACACGAAGAAGGATGCCTTATTTGTCATGCATGTGGATTTTCAAAATGCAGCTAAACAGTTTTTAAATTGCAAGATGACCGAAAAATAAAGAATAAGAAAGAGTGTTGAAAAGTAAGCTGTTACTTGCCTGATTAAGGTTCTTCCTCAATCAGAAAAGCACGATATTCGTACTTTGGCGGAAATATCTGATTCTTGCGCCAAACATGGCTTCAAAATGCTCAAAGTCGTTCACAAAAGACTTTTTACGACGCCATCAAACCTGATTGCCGTTCAATCTTTCTTTGCAGGGCTGTTTTTAATGCTGAATCTGATCCATATAGAATCAGCTGTTTTTTTGCCCTTGTAATACCGGTGTATATAATCTCTCTCGTTAACAACCTGTGTTTATTATTGTCAGGCAGCACAACCATCACATTATCAAATTCAGACCCCTGGCTTTTGTGTACTGTCATGGCAAAGGCATACTCCCATGATGGCAACGTATCGATGCTAAAGCTGATAAAGGAATCGAATCGCTGGAAAAATGCCCTGTAATCTCCTTTTTTGTTTTTTATTACAACGCCGACATCTCCGTTAAACAACTCTTTTGAATAGTCATTGCGTGTTATGATAATGACAGCGCCGGTAAAAACATTTTCCCCTGTCCAGGATGCCGGCTCCAATTCAAAACCCAGGTATTGATTAATTGTGCTGTTTATCCATGTGCAGCCATAAATTCCATTGCGCAGGATTGTTAAAATTCTTCCGCATCCAACCACATGAAAAATTCGGCATAAAATATCCTGCCCTGTTGTAGAAGTAAGGAGTTCATCAGAATCCATTTTGCCTGACTCAACAATTAACTCCTTATAACCTATATTATCCCCCGGAATTGGGCTCATGTAATGAGCCTGCGCCCATGAATACAGGTGATGTTTCCATTGATTTAAGCTTGTGCTTTGTACAAATGCCCATTGATCATTTTTGAGTTGAAGCGCTGACTCAAACAAAACAGGTTCGTATTCCGGGCACTTTCCCTGGTTGATTTGTTTTGCAACCTGTAACAGGTTAGCGCCGGACCGATAGACATTCTTCAGCAGAACCACTCTGTCCGTAAACTCAGTAGTCTGGTCAGGAATCAGTTTCGCAAAAACTGCGCCCGCTTCCACCGATGGCAATTGATCTTTGTCACCCAGAAAAATAAGCTTGGTCTTTGCAGGATCGACCGCCTGTAAAAATTTATCCATCATAACAACATCGATCATTGACACTTCGTCCACAACGATGACTGATGCCGGCAGAGGATTGGTATCCTTGTAATGAAAATCGTTTTTATAGGCTTTGTATTTTAAAATCTTATGTAATGTGGCGCCTTTCAGCTTTAACAGCTCAATGTCTTCAGGAGACGGACTGGTTATTGTGTTGATATTGCCGTACATCGCTTCGGTCATTCTTTGCGCTGCCCTGCCGGTGGGTGCAGCTAATAAAATTTCTTCTGTGTCTATCTTTTCCGTATCCGGCCTTTCTGTACCTGGTCTGGCCCTTACAAGGCAACGGAGGATATTAACCATAAGAGAAGTTTTGCCTGTTCCTTATTAAAGCTCCGTTTTTTGAAACACGGAGAGAAAGAGGGTCGGACATTATTTCATTTAAAAGACTTGTTTGCTGTTTTTCATTAAGTTCAAGAGATGATTTTGCCTGCAGGATGGTTTTTATGCGATCTCTCAGCCTGTTTTCATGAAAATAAAACTTTTGAAAATATAAATATTTCTTTTCAGCAAACTCATATAAAACAAGGGGAAGATACAAAGAAGGATCTTTCGCTATAAGGTTATTATATTTATTGTCGGCAAGATTGGCTAAAAATCGATTGGCAATCTCTTCAGCCATATCTTTTTCCATAAAAATTTGCAGCCTGGCCAACAAGCTGTTTTTATCGAGGCTTAAACACAGACTTCCTTCCTGCAATACCGCAAACATAGCCATTAATACCGCAAAAATACAGGTATCATCCTGATAACCGCCAAGTTCGCGCAAATCCCTGATAGTCATATAATCCAGCGCAGAAAGCTCACCAATATTATGCATTCCGGTAATATTGTTATATTCCAATATCTGCTGTAAAAGCTGTTGTTTGTCTGTATTAAAATGAGTCATAGTGTTGGGTGTTAGGTGTTAGGTGTTAAGATGGTACTTTTTACGACGCCATCAATATTTCGGTTATTTCTTTTTCCAGCCGGTCCAAACTCCCTAATTTTTCACCAGGAACATGGTAGATTCCGTTTTCTGTCTCCGGTTCCATTCCCCGCAAATAAAAATAAAATACTCCTCCAAAATCTTTTACAGGATTAAATCTGTTGCCCAGCGCTTGTTTTAACCACCGCATAAGAGCTATGGTATATAATTTGTATTGCAGGTGATAGTTGGCATGATCCATATTTACTTTCATGGCATCTCGGGAATACCCGTCTTCGATATAGTTTGATTTCCAGTCTGCTATATAATATTTGCCGGCGTATTTGAAAATCAGATCTATAAACCCCTTGATAAAGCCGTTTGTTATTTTGCAATCCGGAATTTTTTTATTGTCATCAACCGGCAGCGAAAAGGGATAATAGAATTCAATCTCATGCAGCCGATTCTCTTTACTGAGTCTGCCAAGAACAAATTCATCATCGATAAATCTGACAGGGGTTATAAGTGTATTTGAAAGAATTCGGCAAATATGCTGCTGCCAGCATTTGTCCACCCTGTAAATATCCATTTGCCGCAAGATTATATCGCCGATTTCAGGATCATCAATTAAACTGCCTGCATTGTTTGTTTGACATTTTGCTCTTGTGTAAACTGTTTTAAAATCTACAAGCTCTAATATGTCGTGGAACATAGAACCGATCTCGGCGCCGCCCGGCATTTCATCCGGTATTATATCGGCAGCGGCGATGTCAATTTTTTGTGAAGCAAAACTTTCATCATCTTCTTTTGATTTTTCATGTAGAGACAGGAAGCTCTTGCCCTGGTTTACATTTTTATGGGAGAAAAAACTTTTGTGATTAAGGCTGGAAAAGGATTCCAGTTTTATTTTTTTGTGAATAAAATTTCGGGTAAAAGGAAAAGGTTCTGCAACTTCTTTTTTTTCTATTACAGGAAGATCGTTTTGCTCATCCTGCATCATTGAAACCTTTGTCTTGCAGCATTTATCGGGTGAAAGCCATAAAACTTTTTTCTTTTCATCGTCTTTGGGAAAAGCATTTGACAGGGCAGGAGAAAGCAAACAGCACACCGGCCCCACCCATGAATATTTTTTATCATAAGAATAATACGGAAGATAAAGTTTGTGCTCAGCCCGTGTAGAAGCAACATAATAAAGACGTTTATCTTCATCTGTTTTTTCAAGAAAGTGTTTTTCCTTTCCGGTTTGTCTGGAAAGATCGATTGTTTTAATCACTTCATACAAGTTATTTTTATCCACGATCTTGTGATATATATAACAATTGTCAGAACCGGCAGATCTTTGAGTCAATCCGCCTGCAATAAAAACCACAGGGAATTGAAGCCCCTTGCTGACATGCATGGTCATTATTTGAACCTTTTCCTCCTCGGTTTCAATTTGATGAATATCAGCATTCTCATCAGCGCTGACAGTATCTTTTCTGTAGCCGGCAAGCATTGACGTTATCTGTCTGAAATCCAGATTTTTCAGATAGGCCATTTCTTCAAGGTGTTCAAATATCTGCCTGTAATTTGTGTGCTTCCTGTCCCAGGAAACCTTTTCCGCCTCGCGGAAAAGCAAACCTGAATCATTAATCAATGATTGAAAAAGAATACTCAAACTGCGTGACAGCGCATATTCATTCCATTTGAAAAGCAGTTGTTTTAACCGATGCAAATGAGGCAATTGTTCGTAAGCATACAAATCAGCAGGCTTAAATCCAAAAAAAGGGGTTAAAAGCGCCTTTTTTACATCAGCGCTGTTGCCTGGATCCAGGATTGCGCGAAAAACCATATTTAAATAAAGGGCTTCGTCAGATTGGAAAAGACCCGGTTTCTTGTAATATGTATATGGAATTGCAAGACTGGAAAGCTCTGATTCGATCAAAGGCACATCCGATTTTGCGCGGATAAGAATGCAGATATCCCCAGGACTCAGCTTCTTTTCGCTTTGTTCCTTTTGAATCAGTTTGATATTGCCGCAGCAGATCAGATGCCGGATCTCTGTGGCAATGAACTTTGCAAGCAACAGTTTGGCAAGGCTGGGAGATGATGCATTGCCGAGATCCACGATGTTCAGCGCCCCGCGTCCGGATTCGTCTGAACTTAACAAGGTCAACCTGTCCTTTTTCCCCGGAAATCCCGCATCCTGATAGCATATTTCAAATTTACCTGCCTGTTCCCCCGGCTTAAACCACTCTTTTCTGCCAAACAGGCTGTTAAATGCATTAATCAGTTCAGGTTGTGAACGCCAGTTGATATCCAGAATATATAAACCGGCTTTCTGCTGTTTTGATAATTCTTCTATTTCATTTTTTGCATTTAGATAGGCAAAAACATCTGCCCCGCGAAAGGAATAGATAGCCTGCTTTGGATCGCCGATAAGAAACAGGACATTATTGGAATTTACTTCACTGCCAGCCTTGTGATTATCCAGAAATATTTTTTTGAAAATCTTCCATTGAACAGGATCAGTATCCTGGAATTCGTCAACAAATGCGACCTTGTATTTATGCCTGAGTATTGTGAGCAAATGGTCTGAATTGTCATTATACAGAGCCTTTTCAACAAGGTTGATCATATCATCAAAACTGATCCGGCCTTTCTTTGCTTTTGCCATGCTCACCTCATTTTGAAGCTGATGGATTGTCTCAATCGCGAGCATTTGCTTTAGATTGGCCGAAGCTTCTTCTATCTTTTGCAATACTGAAATTATATCCCGCAGATTGGGACAAACTTCAGGGTTAGGCTCCTTTTTTAACCATTTGTCCGGAACAAGACATTGAACCCCCTGTCTTTGGCCCGATTTTACGCCTTGAATTTGAGAGATCAGATTCTGCAAGCCGGCAATATCAATATTTTTGTCATCAACATTGCTCAAATACTTTTCAAGAGGAATTACTATTTTATTTAATAAAGACTTCTTTGCTCTCGCATTTATATTTAATTTTTCAAATTGTTCGGAAAAGCATTTTTGTACGCCTGTCAGGGTTTTTAATTTTAGAATCAGCGCTTTTATTTCATTTTGAAGCTGTTTAAAACTTTTGTTTTCGATATCCGGCAAAAGCAGATCACCGGCATTTTCGCGATATGTTTTTCCGGCTATTGCAAGTACTGTATTGCTGAACTTCTTTCCTTCCTTTTTTGAACTAAAGCCTGAATCCGCCAGAATTTCAGGCAGATCTTCTCCATATTTTTCAGGCCAGGTTTTTCGCATCTGCTCTTTGAGCTTTGTTTCAAAAAGAGGCTGATCATCAATCAGCTCGCTTTTTAAAAGCACGCTGTTTTCAAATGCGAAATCGCTTAAAACAGTTCGGCAAAAACCATGTATGGTAAAGATAGATGCTGTATCGAATGTATCTAAGGAATCTCTCAGCTTTTTAATAACACTGGAATCATTCGCATTTTTTAATTCCTTTTCAATCTTTTCACGTATGCGGATTTTTAATTCGCAAGTTGCTTTTTCAGTAAAGGTAACGAGGAGAATGTTTTCCAGGGCAATCTCGCTGTTCTCTTTCAGAAGCCTTACAACCAGGTTTTCAATTATATATGTTTTACCTGTGCCTGCCGATGCCTCTATCAGGCCGTGCTTTTTAAGGTCGATCTCTTTGCAGTCTTTGATTGTTTTTAAAGTCATTGTAGTGCCTGATGGCGTCGTAAAAAGTCTCATCTACTGCGTTACAGTAATTTTTCAGACTCTCAACATACTATATATATGCCTTCGAGTTTTCTTAAGTTAATGACATTAAGCCCAAATTAAAAAACAGATGATTAAGGTACTCCCCATTGTCAAGACAAAAAACAGGGTTTTTAAAGGTGCACTTTTGAGCTAATAACAATCCTGAAAGTTAAAAAATAATAGTGAACAGAGCAATGTTCCGTAGGGAAATTAGTCTACGATAAAGCTTTTCTTTTGAAAAAGCTATTAAAAAATATCTCTGCCGGGGTTTGGTAACCCAAAGACTGATGGGGTCGTTCATTATTGTAAAAGTCAAAATATTCCTCTATGTCTTGAATCGCCTCCCGGACGGTTTCATAGTTGTGAAGATAGACACGTTCATATTTCACGGTACGCCATAAGCGCTCTACGAAGATGTTATCCAGAGCTCGGCCACGGCCGTCCATGCTGATCCTCACACCAGCTTCTTTTAAGGTGCCGGTAAGGGCATCGCTTGTAAACTGACTGCCTTGATCTGTGTTAAAGATCTTAGGCTTTGCAACTTTTAAGGCGTCTTGCAGAGCTTTTATACAAAATTTCTTGCCCAATGTCGTTGAAAATTCGTAGCTCAGGACATATCGGCTGAACCAGTCTATTACCGCTACGAGATAGATAAAGCCTTGCTTCAAGCGAATATAGGTAATGTCCGTTGACCATACCTGGTCAACTCGACCAATGTAAACGCCTCGCAAAAGGTATGGATAAATTTTATGTCTTTTTGACGCCTTACTCAGATTCGGTTTTGGATATATCGCTTCAAGCCCCATAAGCCGCATTAAACGTCTTATCCGTTTGGGATTGATCGTATGCCCTTGCCGTCTAACGTTTTGGCTAAATCAAAGGGTGCGAAACTTGAGTTAATGATATGGAAAGAGGAGTATTTCCCTCAACAATAAGCGGAAAATTACACAATACCATTATTGCGTTGTTTTTAGAACTGTGTGAAGTTATAAGAAAGGAAAACGGTATAAGCCGTGTTGCGTTAAGCGGAGGAGTATTCCAGAACTCGATAATTTTGTCCGGTTTAATAAAAGGGCTTAAGCAAAGAGGTTTTCAGGTTATAACACACAGTTTTGTCCCGGCCAACGACGAGGGAATTTCTCTTGGCCAGGCAGTGATTGCGGCCGCGGCCTGTAATGGTTGAAATAAGTTTAAAGTGACTAAACATGACTTTTTACGAGTTAATCAAAAACGAATTGTAGAATTTGTAAGGCATATTATATAAAGTCTTAGGAGGTTTTATGAATAATCTGAACATAAAGGAAGAGGCTGCGGCTAAATTTAAACCTTTTATGGATGTTGTATTAAACAATTACAAGAACAAGCTCCATTCAATTTATGTTACAGGCAGCGCTTTGACTGAAGATTTCAATTCCGGTGTTTCGGATATCAATTCTATCCTTGTTCTCAATAATATAGATTTGAAATTTCTTGAAGATTTTGCGCTTCTTGGAAAGAAGTTTGGGAAAAAACAGATTTCTTCTCCTCTTATTATGACTCCGGAGTATATTCTTAGCTCCCTTGATGTTTTCCCGCTCGAATTTCTGACAATAAAGATAGTTCATAAAACCGTTTTCGGCGAGGACATCTTTAATGATCTTAAAATTAAAAGTTCTGATCTCAGGCGCCAGTGCGAACGTGAACTAAAAGTCAGATTAGTTGGACTCAGACAGGGATACCTTTCCTCTACCGGAAACCGGAAACTTCTTTCAGAGCTGTTTATTAGTTCCTTTTCAGGATATATTCCGCTTTTCAGAGGCATAATTGTTCTTTTTGAAAAACCGGCGCCGAGAGAAAATGAGGAAGTACTGTCAACTCTGCAGGAACTGTCCGGCGTCAACACCGGTGTATTCAGGACGGTTTTACAAGCCAGGAAAAATAAAACAAAACTTTCTATTGAAGCTCTTAACTCAATATTTGAAGATTATTACAAAGCTATCGAGAAGCTGGGAGATATTACAGATGAAATTAAAGTATAATTCGATCGCCCTTCTTTTAAGTCTGTGTTTATTTCTTTTGCCGGCGTCTTTTTCACATGCTGTCAGCATACCGGAAACTCCAGGCAGCCATGTTGTTGATCTTGCGGGAATTATTGATAACTCTACCGAGGTTAAACTCAATCAATATCTGAAAGAACTCGAACAAAAGACAACAGCACAGCTTGCCATTCTTACCATCAAGAGTCTCGAAGGAGAATCGATTGAAGATTTATCAATAACCGTGGCTCATGATCGATGGAAACTCGGCCAAAAAGGAAAAGACAATGGAATTTTACTGCTGGTTTCTTACAGGGAAAGAAAATACAGAATTGAAGTCGGTTACGGCCTCGAGGGCGTGATTCCAGACAGCCTGGCCGGAAGCATCGGCCGTTCTTATCTTGTTCCTTTTCTTAGAAAGGGTGATTATTCAAACGGTATTTTTGCCGCTGCCGCAGTAATGGCAAATTTGATTGCCGAGGACTCCGGAGTAAAGATAACCGGAATGCCGGAATTAAAACGCACCGTTCAACAGACAGGAAAAGACAAACCCCCCGGTATTTTTGGCACTATAATGTCGCTGTTTTTTCTTGTAATTCTTGTAATTCTGTTTATAAAAAATCCAAAACTCTTTCTTATGTTCTTTCTTCTATCAGCAATGGGCGGAAGGCGTGGTTCCTGGGGGGGCGGAGGCGGTTTCGGTGGCGGGGGCGGCGGTTTCGGCGGAGGCGGCGCTTCGGGAGGCTGGTAGTTTTATATTTTGTAAGACTTTAGCTTTTTGAAAAAATTCAATCTTGCGAACCTGTTTTGAACCGCAGAATTATCAAAGTGCTAAATTGTTACAATATTTTCATGGAGGATTTTATGTCAAAATCGTTAAAAACAATTCTTATAATTGCAGGCGCTGTTTTACTTATTGGTATTCTTGTAGCAGGAAGGCTTATCGGAGGTTATAATACAGTCATTGCAATGGATGAAAATGTCAAGGGTAAGTGGGCTCAGGTTGAAAACCAGCTCAAGCGGAGATTTGACCTCATTCCGAATCTGATTGAAACGGTTAAAGGCTATGCAAAACACGAGAAAGAACTGTTTGAAAATATCGCGGAGGCCAGGACAAAATACTTCCAGGCAAAAACCGTAAAAGATAAAGTCGAAAGCGCAAACCGTCTTGAAGGCACACTCTCAAGACTTCTTTTTCTTCAGGAAAGATACCCGGAGCTTAAGGCAAACCAGTCCTTTCTAAAGCTTCAGGACAGTCTCGAAGGCACTGAAAATAGAATTGCGGTTGAACGAAAGAGATATAACGATGCAGTTCAGGGTTTAAACACATATATCCGGACATTTTTTGGAAGATTATATGCGGGATTTGCCGGGGTTTCTAAAGCTGAGTATTATGAAATTCCAGAAGCTGAGAAGGCTGTGCCTAAAGTAAAATTTTGATGGCGTCGTGAAAAAACGAATTCATCAGGTGTTAAGTGCAAAGTGTTAGGTGTTAGGTTAAAGCAATTGTCTGTTTTATCATACCCTTAACACTTAACACCTAACACTTGACACAGTTTGCAAATAGCATTTTTTGACTTTTTATGATATCAAATCATAATCCATAATCATTGGTCCCCGCATGATAAGTTCAATTGACTGTTCAGATGTTAAGGCGGCTGATGGAAATATTTCTATAAGCGC
>JAFCZU010000542.1 GCA_019314185.1 Deltaproteobacteria bacterium
GCTTTTTGCAGACCCATGATGTTTTTTTAACGATGTAATGACGTAGAAAAAAAGTGATGTAATGTAATCATCTTTTTTTCAGATTTAGGCGACAACTTGCTTGACATTTACCGGGCTGTATGATTTCGGCTGCTTCCGCCGATGATCCTATTTCCCAAAGGGCAGCTCTGGTTGTTTGCTTAATTGGGGCTTCTTGGACCGGGTTTGGGATCTTTGCAATGCACCCCTTTGGCTTATTCATGTCCGCTCTTCATGCGCTTTTCTGCAACATAATGGGGGCTTATTGGGGTGGTTTTGGCTACTGACAATAGGAGGCCTGCAATCCTGGAGGGTATCAGGTCTTGAATTGTGCATATGAGCAAGTATCTTCTGGACAATGAAAGCTTCCGGCTGCTTAGAAACAAGCCCAGACCTTAGCCTTGTGCACTGACTATGGCTTGTAATAGTTCGCGAACGGGGAAAAACGGCGCCTCGAAGGCTGATGTTCCCCAGGGAAAAGAGAACAAATATGTAGTCTGTGCGTTTACCGTATTTGTGTATGGGGTCAATTCTACTCTTGACTCTTGCTGAAAGAGCGGGGAAGTCGTTGAATGGCCCATACGAAACCAGTATTTCTTCGACAATGAGTGGGTCCTGATGCTAGAACAAGCCCCTGGCGAGCTGAACAGTAAATGGTTTTTATCATCGACGGCCGTGGAAAGGTGGAGACTTAAGGCCATTACTTTATGGCAAAATAGTAAATTCTATCAGTACGTTGTAGGGATTAGGTTAGAATTGGTCCAGCCAAAAAGTTCCAGAAGCTAACCTAAAAAAAGGCCGGTGCAAAAAGAAAGGAGAAAGATCATGAGGAGTTTTCCATGGTTGGCAACTTGGAGCCAGCCGATGCGCGTGATGCGTATAGCGTCTAAGGATTTCGTTGCGATTGTCTATGCATGGCTCTTGATCATCCTCTGCTCCACGCCTTTGCACGCCGCGCCGGGTGAACCCATGTGTGTCATAATGACCGCGGATACCGAAGGGCAAGTGCGGCCTTGCCAGGACTGTCCAGGTCTATCTGGCCTGGGAGGGCTAGCCCGGCGCGCTACGGTCGTGGCGCGTTTGCAGAAAGAGAATCGGTCAATGCTCCTGGTGGATGCCGGTAATACTATCTTCGGTGCCGAGAGCATCGGAAGCCGGGGTGAAGTTATTGTTTCTGCCTACAATGCGCTGGGCTATGACGCGCTGAATCTTTCCTATCGCGACTTCCGACTTGGTAAGGAAACAACTCTGGCACTGTTAAAAGATGCCCAATTCACAGTCCTCTCTGCCAATCTTCTGGATGACAAAACCGGCAAACCGCTGGCACAGCCTTACGTAGTTAAGAGGATCGGAGATGAGAGGATTGCCCTGATTGGAGTCACCCAAAGGCCAGCCAGGCTGGATTATCTGCCGCACCTGAAAGAACAGCTGGCTAGCATTCGTATTCAGTCGCCAAGCGACGCTCTGAGACAGTGGTTGCCGAATGTAAAAGCCCAATCCGATGCTGTCATCTTAGTTTATTATGGTTCGGCAGTAGGTATCCAGACCATTCACAGGGAATTTGGCAAAGATCTCAGCGTGGTTCTGGTAGGTGGAAGTAAACCGGAATATCTTCCTTCCAAATCTATCCCTTCAGTGATTGGCACCTATTCACGCGGCCAACATCTTGTGCAGGCAAGATTCGAACCTGATACCGGAAGAATAGAGGTCTCGCAATTGGCTGTTGAGCCAACCATTGAGCCTGATCCGGAGATGCAGGCCATGCTGGCCCCGTATCTGGAAGCCGTGACATGGGCTCCCTCACGACCGCTACCTGATATCGACCGAAAACCCTCGACCAAGGTGCCTTAGCCTGTTGAAGCCGGAAAGACTTATCCGTTGGGAAAGACAGTCAAGAACCGGGGCATGAGTCTGAAGGTCAAGCAATTCTCTTTTATGGACAAATACGGCGAACATGAAGCTGCCGAAGGGCACAAACTGCTGGTCGTTCGGACGGAATGGGAGAATATTATACCACTCCAGCTTGTCGGGCAATTGGGGTTAGCAACTAAGTACATGATTTGGGCTGTAAATAATATTGTTTTTCCGAATTTTGACTCAAAAATAACCGTAAATACATATAAAATTCGTTTTGGTCAGAAACTGCGGATGCTCCCGTTATGTTTGCAATCGGCAGGCTGCCGGGCTGGATAGCCCAGTGGAAAGAAAGTATGGATGGACCTAACTGGAAACTCCAAAGGCCCAGGCAGATATTCATTGGACCACCTGAAAAAAAATACATACCTATTGATGAGAGGGAGTGATTGAAGCCTCTTCAATAAGCACACCAAAAGCGCAGCTCATTCCAAAATCTTTGTCTATTCCCAATGTTCCCTTAAT
>JAFCZU010000543.1 GCA_019314185.1 Deltaproteobacteria bacterium
GCGCGATAAGATTTCTCGCTCCGCTCGAAATGACAACTTTGGATAGTTTCCGTTCAGGCCCTATCTATGAGTCTGAACGGAAACCTCGATTTCTTGCAGGTTGGGTTGAGCCCCTCAATTTTGTTGGGTTTCATGCCTCAACCCAATCTACAAAAAAATCAACCACCTAGTGGTTGGCCAAGAGTACTATACATGGCTAAGAGCATTAGCTACCGCCTCAAACACATTGTTTACGCTCTGACCTGTTATCGTAACCGCAATGATAATGATTATCGCAATAAGCGCCGCAATAAGCGAATACTCAATTGCCGTAACACCCTCTTCATCCCTCTTGAAAAATCGCATTAATTTTTCCATTTGCCCTTTCTCCTTTCTCTTTGTTGTTGTCCAATTATTTGGACAACTTTATTATATTATGTTTTCCAGCAAAATGCATGCCATGGAGCGCTATCTTCGGGGCATTAATCAAAAGTCATGTAATTTCACTGTATTAGACAGTGAGAGATTTTTCTGGCTAAAGCGTCTTGAAATTAGAGTTGCCGGTATACCGGTATGCCAATATGACACGGCTCACAAATAAGGCTATTTCTTTCAAATAGTTATAGCCCCAATGCCATTTTGGCATGGTCCATTTTGGCTTCATTTCATTACCCTGTTAACTTCCTGCATCAATTGGTTAAGAGTAGAGGATTTTTCGATAAACGCATTACAATGGTTACGGAAAGCTTCAATTAACAGGCTGTTTTCAGCGTATGCTGTCATAATAATTACCGGCAATAACCCATAGTTCATGCGTATTTCTTTTAACAGTTCTATCCCATTCATTTCAGCCATAACATAGTCTGTTAGAACGAGATCAATAGCAGGGGTATTTGGATTACTTAAATTCATCAGAGCTTCGTTTGCGCTCATGGCTCCCATAACTTTGTGTCCACTTATCTTTAGTCCTCTTTTAAGAGTTTCGAGCCATACAGCGTTATTATCAACAACCAGAATATTCATCATAAGGGTCTCTCATTTTCAATTGTTCCGAACGATAGCTTTACTGTTATCTTTTAGGCGTAAGCATTTATTGTGCCAGATTATATTTTTTGGGTAATAAAGAAAAAAGGCTGAAGGTAGAAGGTAGAAGGTAGAAGGTGGAAGGCTGAAGGTAGAAGGTAGAAAGTAGAAAGTAGAAGACTGAAGGTAGAAGGGACATAAGCGATATCTTAAACAACTAATTTAGTAAAAATGGGAACATCGAACATCCAACGTCGAATTTTGAATAAGGTATTCTGCCAATTTATAAACTGGCGGAGCGAAGCGATTTCATCATTAGATGTTCAATGTTGGATGTTCGATGTTCGACGTTCAAAAAACGCTTTACTCTGCCGTTCAATATTCTCTTATCATAAACATTTTATTTCTTAATCTTACGACCATGCCATTAGGAGAGGGAATCAAAAATCTTGTTTATCCTGTTATCCTGTCTGATTTTTTTTCAAAGGGCTAAAGTGTTACAAAAGACTGAAGCTGGAAGGTGGAAGGGAGCTTCAGCCTTCAGCCTATTTCTTTTTTTGTATCCTCCTCTTCAATAACCGGTTCAACATTACTGTATTTTTCTATCAGGCGTTGATTTTTGGGTATATTCTTTAAAAAAATATTTGCAACCTTGTCTGCATAGATCAGCTTCCAGTCGTCATTTTGCAGCAAAAACCTTGATAATACTGAATTCGCATTATAGATAATCCAGGTTATATCATATTTTTTTATTGTTTTTTCCCACCCATGTTTAAAATACCGGACCTTGAAATACTCTTTCACAAAGTCAGTGCCGTACATATCGGATCTGCCGTCAAAAAAGACCTTGTATTGAGGCCAGGCAGCATAGATGATATAATCGCCGAATTCATCGTTATCAAACATATTGCCTGGGAGAGGCTCTTCTTTCAAAAACTCCACGGCAGCCACGGGTTTGGTCTTCTCATCAAAATTATGCTCTATTTTGCCCTTTGCGGCGACGAGAACAACTATCACAATGGCGAGAATCGGCCATAAATAGCCTCTTGCAGATGCATCTATTGTGGAAATATTGCTTGCCCTTTTCTTAAAAAAGCTAATAAATTTCCCGCTTGACTGCTCTAACATGGGTTCTGCCTGTTTTACCAGAACAGGCGCGACAATTATTGCAAAAAGCGGGATATACCTTACAGAATAAAGAGACATGTGAGTAAAAAGGATGACCATTGTAAGCTCGATGATATTCAATCGTATCCTTGAAATGGCAAATAAGGCCAATGCCAAAAGCATAAAAAATTCAAAAAAGATAATAGATGCATTATGAAAATTTGGCGACATGAACTCAAAAACATGATCCATAAGAAATTTGTTTGAGATCAGCTTGAAAGGAAAGAG
>JAFCZU010000544.1:0-1240 GCA_019314185.1 Deltaproteobacteria bacterium
CCGGCGCCCCTGGCGCCGCGCATACAAGTATGACCATGAATTTTCCTTGCGCGGGAAATCGATCCATTCAGGATGACCGAACTCATTGCCCATAAAGTTGAGATAACCGTTTCCCGCAGTACATAGCGTTATAAACCGGATGAGCTTATCTATGGCAATGCCCCTGTCAACGACGATATTTTCATCAGAAACGCTCATATGGTCGTACATGTCCGAACCGATGAGCCGGAATATAAGAGTTTTATCGCCCACAAGAGCCTGATCGTGTGATTCGGCGTAACTTATGGTTTTTTCGTCAAGCCTTCTGTTGGTCAGTTCATGCCACAGATCCCCCATATGCCAACTCTCGTCATGCACATCCTTTGTCAGCCTGATCCAGTAATCCGGAACACCCATTGCAAATCTGTAGTCAAAACCGATTCCTCCCTCTGATGATGAAACAGCCAGCCCGGGCATTCCGCTGATATCTTCGGCTATAGTAAGTGCATCAGAACGCAATTCATGAATAAGCCGGTTAGCCAGAGCTAAATATACAATGGCTTCCTCATCAACGCTGTCGTCAAAATAATCGTCGTAAGAAGTAAATGCCTTTCCCATGCCGTGGTGAGAATAAAGCATGCTGGGAATGCCGTCAAAACGGAATCCGTCAACACGATATTCATCAAGCCAGAAGCGACAGTTGGAAAGAAGAAAATGCAGAACCTGATATTTCCGGTAATCAAAACAGCGCGAATCCCAGGCTTCGTGTAATCCCCGCAGCCCGTCATGAAAATACTGGTATCGGGTGCCGTCAAAAAGGCTGAGCCCTTCGACCTCATTTGAAACCGCATGGGAATGGACAATATCCATGATTACTGTCAGGCCGGCCGCATGGGCTGTGTCCACCAGCTCCTTGAATTCCTCAGGCGTCCCGAACCTTGATGAAGCGGCAAAAAAGCTTGAAACATGGTATCCAAAAGAGCCGTAATAAGGATGTTCGGGGATTGCCATTAACTGCAACGTATTATAACCGGTCGCTGATATCCTTGGAATGATGCGTGCTGTAAATTCCTTATAAGAACCGATCTTTTCCTCTTCCTGTGCCATGCCGACATGGGCTTCGTAAATAAACAGAGGCATTCGCGCAGGCTGAAAATCGTTGCATTTCCACTGATATGGTAAAGGAGGCAGCCATACCTGGGCATTAAAAATTAATGTTTTGGGATCCTGAACCACACGTCTTGCATATGCCGGTATCCGG
>JAFCZU010000544.1:1260-3651 GCA_019314185.1 Deltaproteobacteria bacterium
TTCCCATACCCCTTCCTCTCCAACAGGCTCCAGCGCAAACTCTTTTTTTTCCTGCCAGCCGGATATATCTCCGATCAGATAAACACTCGTAGCGTTAGGCGCCCATTCCCGAAAAATCCATTGATTATCTTTGAAATGAAGTCCAAAATATTCGTGACCGGCTGCAAATTCGGGCAGGCTCATTGTTCCACGGGTCAGCCTCTCCCCGGTTTCGTGGATCAGCTTTTGTCTGCTTCTAATAACCTTTTCGTATGGCCTCAGATAAGGATCGGAATCAAGAAATCGTTTTAATGGATCGGCAGTTAGTTTCATGTATAGTCAAATTTGATAAACTCGTAAAATCGTAATGTTTTTAGGAACAGGGAATATATTAAAAGATGAACGTCGAACATTGAACATCGAACGTCGAATAATGATGTCGCTCCGCTCCGCCAGTTTATAAATTGGCAAAATACCTTATTCAAAATTCGATGTTGGACGTTCGATGTTCGATGTTCATTTTTTCAGTCCCTCCCTTAATCCTTAATAATAAGCGGACGCCGCAGCATTTTTTCATACAAATTTATATATTGACGCGCTGTGACCGCATGATTAAAGGTGGCAAGACTCTGGTTCATAATCCGTTTTAGCTGAAGATCTTTTGTTTCCCCTGGTAATTTATAAAAATCCATGGCCTGTTCAATTGCCCAAAACAGCCCCCCTGAATCGAATATATTAAAAAGAAAACCGTTGCCTCTGTTATTATCAACATCCATGTGAACAATCGTATCATGGATTCCCCCTGTATCGTGAGCTACCGGAAGCGTCCCATAAATCGGACCTGTCATCTGGGGAAGGCCGCATGGTTCAAAAAGTGAAGGCATGAGCACAAAATCGGACGCCCCATAGGCAAGACGTGCCAGGCGCTCATCAAAGTTGCATATGGCAACCCTGTTATACAGATTATGATATCTAACAATATCTTCAAAATGTTTCTTAAACTCACCATTGGCCACAAAAACAATCTCCAGGTTCTGATCCCAATAGCTGGAAACAAACTTATAAAGGATTTCAGACAGCAACTGACAACCCTTTTGAATCATATCAAGACGGGAAGGCCAGAAAAATAAAGGCGCCCTGTCATCCTGAATAAGCCCTAATGCCTGCTGTATAAAAAGCTTGTTGTTTTGTTTGCCTTCAACATGATTCTCCGGGCCGTATTGAAAGTTGATATCACTGTCAATGGCAGGATTAAAGGAAGGATCAGGGGCATTGAGTATCCCTGCGGCACATCCGGCATTCAATTTGTTAGACAGCTCCTGTTTTAATGGTTGTTCAACAAAATCGTGCCTCCCTTCCACCAGTTCCATCAGAAAGGTCGGGCTTACGGTATTTACAAAATGGGCGGCAAAAACCCCGCTGACCAGAAAATCCACAGGATTCGATTCCCAGGTTTCCTCATATTCACAAGCCATATTCTCGTAATAAAGGTGCCGCCAGAAGTATGCCGCATCTATACCCCTGTCTTCAATATAGGACAAAGTACTTTTGACGGTGTGAATATTATGAATTGTAAAGAGGCAGGGAATATTAAGCTGTCTTGCCATTGCCGGGATAAGGCCCGTCATCCAGTCGTTGCAATGAATCAGATCGGGCCGCACACGGGGAATAATATTGTTGAGAACCTCACGTTGAAAGGCAAGGGCTATCTTTATGTTTTCACCTCTATAATTCGAGTAAACATGATTTAAATAATAAAAGGCTCTGTCCTCTGCAAGATGCACCCTTTCTTCAGGCATACTGCTCTGGAATATGTTCATTTCCTGCATCAACATGGGCCACAAGGGGCCGATATTGTCGCCGAATATAGCTCTGTAGTCCGGAAGCGCCACATGAACGTCAGCGCCCTGTTCAAACAGGGCGCTGATTAAGGCCGCTGAAACATCGGCAAGCCCTCCTGCCTTGGCTGTGAAATAATTTGCAAGGTTTCCCATATCTTTGGGCAGATAGGTAACTTCCGGGGTTATTAGAAGAATGCGGGGGTTTTTGGATGAATGTATCATTGTTCCCTGCTCCTAAGCTTGATGGACTTCACCTCTGACCTCTGACCTCTGACCTCCGACCTCCGACCTCACGCCAGCGTAATAAGACCGGGTGTAAATTTAATCCAGGCATCGGCCTTTGGTTCCACCCTGGCGGTAAAACCATACCGGCCTGAATCGCTGCAGGTTATTGTGCATTCATACAGGTAACACCCCTCTCCAAGCTCTTTGCATACGGTCATCTGTTCAGTCCTGACATCTCCCAGACTGCCCATGGATTTTATATGCCCGTAACAAAACAGCACTTCCACCTCATCAGGCCTGAGTTCTCCGGGGGAAACCTCGGCTGTAGCGCGAAAGCTCTCTCCCA
>JAFCZU010000128.1 GCA_019314185.1 Deltaproteobacteria bacterium
GACGACGTACAACTTAGTACGACTTACTCGGATTTTTCCTTCTAGCCTTGGGAAATTAATTATCTGAAAATCTATAGATGCCTAAACAACGTGACAAAATACTTATTATACATTTTTTAATCCACAGATTGCGCAGATTTTCGTGAGTTATTGGGTTAAATTCCCCAAAGCTTGCTTCATTATAACTTTACTATTTTATATATTATCCAGTTAGAAAAACAATAAAGAAATCGAAATGTTACTTGTCAAGTATTCTTCAGTTTGATAGTTATCCAGAAACTATCTACTAACTGGTTATAAGCAGGCCAAAATAGGTATCTGAAAATAAAATGACCACAGAAGAAAAAGACTTAAATATGATTGCCAAACAGGCCCAAGAATACTATGGCAATTCACCAGCCATTATACTTGGTAGTGGAGCGTCTGCTTCATTTGGGTTGTCTGGTATGGGCAAGCTTGGAAACCACCTTCTAAATACTGTTGATGAATCTAGTTTTAATGGAGATGAAAATACTGCATGGCAAGCATTTAAAAAAGAATTAGAAAAAAAGAATGGGGGTTGGTTCTAACTTCGGCCACTTTGCTTCGTGACTTGACTCAGTATCCAAATAAATGCTATGAATTCACTTGGTTAAATTTTCTTGAACTGGTATTGTAAAATTAGTGACCTTCAATTTCTAAAATCGTTGTCGAAGAAACATGGCGTCTACTTAACCCAGAAGATTTGAATGTCTTTTACAAATCATTGAACGATCGGAATTTGTTTCCTTTGGGCAAACTCCTGAGCCATATATTCCAAAGCACTATTAAAGAAATTGACATAATAACAACAAATTATGATCGCCTCGCTGAATATGCCTGTGAACAAGAACAAATTCACCATTATACAGGCTTTAGCCATGGCTATATTAGAACCGAAATTCCCAAAAATTTTATATCGACTGATCGCCAAGTGAATATCTGGAAAGTTCATGGATCGCTGGATTGGTTTAGAAATGATCAGAATATTCTTTTGGGAGTTCCAAATACTATGGAACTCCAATCTGCCCTCACACCTGAAATAGTTACTCCAGGCATTGAGAAATACAAAAGGACACATACTGAACCATTTCGGACAATAATAAATGAGTCTGATCGCTCTATAGATAACGCTAAATCATATCTTTGTATTGGATTTGGCTTTAACGATATGCACATTCAAGAGAAGTTAGTAAGCAAATGTGTCAACAACAGCGCAAGGCTATTAATAATTACGCATACATTAACAGATGGTGCCAGAGATTTACTTTTTGAAAAAGGTTGCAAGGAATACTTGGCTTTCGAATCGAGTGGGGCCAACACAAAAGTTTACTCTTCAAGGCTACAGACTCCAGTTGAAATTGAGGGTAAAAATTATTGGTCACTCGAAGGGTTATTAAATCTTATCATATAAGGTATTCTAATGAGTATTTTTTCGTTTAGTGACACAGAAGCGTTAGGAAAAGTGTCTGCCGTTGACACTGGCACCGTAACTATAGATGTCGAAGATGTTGAACAGCTAAAGAGATTGCAGGTCAATCGCTTGGTCGTCCTTCACAGCTCACGGCCGGGGCAACACCTAATTGGTCTCGTCCAGAAAGTCGTTCGAAAAAAGTTAATAACTGACCCTGAAGATCCAGGAAAACCCAATGAAGAAAATCTATGCAGAATCGCGCTAATTGGAACACTTATTGACAGAGAAGGTACAGAAGAGAATGTTTTCCGGCGGACACTTGAGACTGTACCTGAAATCGAAGCACATTGCTTTTCCTTGGAAGGCGAACATCTTACATCATTTATGCAGGTAATAGCCCAAGCTAGTGGCGAGGGGAGCTCTCTTAATATTGGTAAGTATACTCTAGATGAACATGCTACAGCTTACCTTAATGGAAATAAATTTTTTCAACGACATGCCTTTGTCGGTGGCAGTACCGGGGCTGGAAAATCATGGACGACCGCAAGAATTATTGAGCAAGTTGCTAAATTGAAAAACGCTAATGCTATCATCTTTGATCTACATGGTGAGTATGCCCCTCTCAAAAGTGACGAGATCAATTATTATAAAATTGCAGGTCCAGTAGATGTGGAAGCTGGAAGAACACTCGAAGACAACATTTTATATTTGCCATACTGGTTGTTAAGTTATGAGGCCCTAGTTTCACTGTTTGTTGATAGAAGTGACCAAAATGCCCCAAATCAATCAATGATCATGGCGCGTGAGATTAACAGTGCAAAACGGGAATATTTAGAAAATGGTGGACATCAAGAAATTCTTGACAATTTTACAATTGATAGCCCAGTGCCGTTCTCTCTGAATAATTTATTGGACAAACTTAACGAAATCAATACAGAGATGGTTCAAGGGGCTAGGGGGCAAAAACAGGGAGAGTTTTTTGGGAAATTAAGTCGAATGATTTCCAGACTTGAAAATAAAGTATCAGACAGGAGGTTAGCCTTTTTATTTCAGGGCGGGGAGAGTTCATTAGAATTCGAATGGCTAAACACATTAGTTGGAGCCGTACTTGGTGCTACTAAGGAAAGCAGCAATGGAGGGGTAAAAATTATCGATTTCTCAGAGGTCCCCTCTGATGTTCTTCCATTAATAGTAAGCCTACTCGCAAGACTAGCGTTTTCTGTTCAGCAGTGGACATCTCTAGAAAAAAGGCATCCTGTAGCCTTATTTTGCGATGAAGCACATCTTTATATCCCGCACAGGACTCTTGCAGATTCAGCAGATGAAATTTCTATTCAGATATTTGAACGTATAGCCAAAGAAGGGCGGAAATATGGCTTGAGTTTGGTAGTTATAAGCCAGAGACCATCAGAGGTGAATCGAACTGTGTTAAGTCAATGTAGCAATTTTGTGTCGATGCGACTGACTAATGCCGACGATCAAAACGTTATCAAAAAATTGCTTCCTGACAGCCTATGGAGTTTTAGTGATATTTTACCCATTCTTGATACCGGAGAAGCACTTATCGTTGGAGACGCAAGTTTGTTGCCGAGTCGTGTAAGAGTTGATGAACCAAGCAAAAAACCTAATAGTGGTACTGTGAATTTTTGGGATGAATGGCAAAGTGACACAGTGGAAAATAGATTACCAGAGGCTGTTACAAATTGGAGAAGACAAAACATACAGTAATAATTCATCCAGGGCCACGCATAGTGAGCTTATAACCAAAAAGGATTAATGCAATCTCGAGAAGCCTATAGGATCAAATCTATGGTTAAATTTATCCACACAGCAGACATACATCTCGATAGCCCATTAAAAGGGCTTGAGGCGCATGAAGATGCGCCTGTTGAGGAGATTCGTGGGGCGACGAGGCGGGCGTTTGATAATCTGATTGACTTGACCATAGAGAAGGAGGTTGATTTTATCCTTATTGCTGGTGATCTTTATGATGGTGATTGGAAGGACTACAACACCGGCCTCTTTTTCGCCGCCCGGATGGCCCGATTGTCCAAGGCTGGGATCAAAGTTTTCATTGTTTCCGGCAATCACGATGCGGCCAGTCAGATCACCAAGGCCATGCCCTTGCCTGACAATGTGACTTTTTTTTCTCCCAGGAAACCACAGTCTGTAAAACTCGATGATTTTGGCGTCATCATCCATGGCCAGAGCTATTCCTTCCGTGCTGTGACTGAGAACATTGCCTCCCAATACCCTCAACACGATTCCAACTATTTTAATATCGGCCTGCTTCATACATCCCTGACTGGTCGTGAGGGGCATGAGGATTATGCGCCATGTACTCTGGATGAACTGAAGTCCAAAGGCTATGACTACTGGGCCTTGGGCCATGTCCACAAGCGGGAAATTGTTTCTGAAGATCCATGGATTATCTTTCCAGGTAATATCCAGGGCCGCCATATCAAAGAAACAGGAGCCAAGGGCGCCACAATGGTGACCGTGGAGGATGGGCGCATCATTGAGGTTGAAGTGCGTGAACTTGATGTGCTGCGCTGGGCCACCTGCCAGGTGGATCTGTCTGAGTGCGAGACCTCCGATATGGTTTATGATGCGGTTCGGCAGAATTTTAAACAAGAACTTGACCAGGCGGACGGTAAGACCTTGGCCCTGCGTCTGGTTTTGACTGGAAGATGCCCTGTTCATGCCCAATTGCTTGATCGGACAGCGCAGTGGACCGAGGAATTCCGAGGCATTGCCGCTGGATTCGGTGACGTGTGGCTGGAAAAGGTGAAGTTTCAGACAAGCCGCAAGGTGAGTCTTGAGGAAATCTTTGGCGAGGATACGCCAATTGCCGGTCTGCTGCAGTCCATTCAACATCTGGAACTGGATGGCGATACCATCTTGGGACTGGTACCGGAGTTGTCTGCCTTGAAAAGCAAATTACCGGCTGAGATCCACAGCAGCGATGAGCCCTTTCTTGATCCATCTCCTGACAAAATCGCAGAGTTGCGTACTGAAGTGCAGGAACTCTTGATTGCCAAACTTCTTCAGCATGGAGTGACCAGATGAGGCTGAAGCGTCTCGATCTGAAGGCCTTCGGTCCTTTCACTGACCAGACCCTGGAGTTTAACTCCGAGGAGCCTGGCCTCCACATCATTTTCGGCCCAAACGAGGCAGGGAAAAGCAGTTCACTCCGGGCGCTCAAGGCTCTGCTGTATGGGTTCCCTCAACAGACGCCTGATAATTTCATTCACAACTATGATCAATTACTGGTCGGTGGCTGTCTTGAAAATAGTGCTGGAGAAGAGATTATCTTTCAGCGTCGGAAAAAGCGTATTGGCGATGTTATTGATGAGGCGGGTAATCCCCTTGATTTGGGTGTCTTAGCTCCATTTCTCCACGGCGTTGAACCGGAAATTTTTGAATCCCTCTACGGCATTGATCATGACACTTTGGTACGAGGCGGTAAAGAAATTCTTGCACAGAAGGGCGAGGTGGGCCAAGCTCTGTTTGCCGCTGGCGCAGGCATCTCCTCACTGCGGGAGGTCATTGATCAGCTTGAAAAAGAGGCGGCAGACCTTTTTAAGTCGAAAGGAAAAGTGCTTGAAATCAATAAGGCTGTCAAAAGATTCAAGGAACTGCAGAAAGAGGTCAAGGCGGCCAGCCTTTCTTCCAAGGACTGGAAAAATCATCAGAAAGCCATGGAAAATGCTGTGGCGGAGCGGGCCGGTTTAGAGAAAGAGCGGGATCATAAGAATAAAGAGTTGCATCGTCTGGATCGATTGGAGCGGGCCGTTCCTGAGCTGGCCTCTATTAAATCCTGGCAGGACCAGCTGCTGGCCTTGGAAAAGGTTATTCCCCTGCCCCCAGATTTTGCCGAAAGGCACCAGCAGGTTAGCCAGGAAATGCGTGAGGCCAGGCAGCAACTGCAGAGAGATACTGACCGCCAGGTGAAACTTGAAGCGAAGCGCAAGGCCATCTCGTTCAATAAGGATCTCCTGAACCAGGCAGAGAGGGTAGATGATTTTCATCAGCGTCTTGGTGAATACCGCAAGGGCCAGAAGGACAGGCCGGAAAGAAATGGTATGCGGATTAGCCTCCGTAGAGAGGCGGCCCGCTTGCTGCAGCAGGTGCGGCCGGATTTGACTTTGGAAGAGGTGGAGACTCTGCGTTCGGTGCTTGCCAAGAAAAGAACTGTGCAGACATTAAGCTCCCAATATGAGGCAATAAACCAGCAGCTTACGCTGGCACAGAAGCAGGGCAAGGCAGCAGAGCAGGAGCGTAAGGAGGTAGAGAAAGGCCTATCTGCAATACCGGAGGCCAAGGAGCCTCAGAGCCTTCTCCAGGCCGTGAAGCTGGCGCAAAAGGTTGGAGATGTTGATGCGCAGCTGGAAAAGAGTAGGAATGATGTTGAACTGAACAAAAAAGAATGCCTTGTAGAGCTCAAGCGGATTGGCCTCTGGTCTGGTGATTTGGCCGCACTTATGGAACTCTCACTGCCGCTTTCTGAAACTGCGCAGCAGTTTGAGAATAGTTACAGCGAGATTGCTGATGAAAGGCGTGAGATCGAAAAGGATCGTAAAAATGATGAAAAGGATCTGAAAAACGCTCGGGCTGAGATCAAAAAGGTGGAGTATGCGGGCGAAGTTCCTTCAGAGGAGGAGTTGGCCCAGACCCGTAAAAAACGGGAGCAGGGTTGGCAGCTTTTGCGGCGGCAGTGGCTTGATCGGGAGGATGTGACCGAAGAAAGTCAGTTCTATAATCCTGAACAGCCGCTTTCTGAGGCCTATGAGGGATATGTGGGGCAGGCGGATCTTATTGCCGACCGGCTGCGCCGAGAGGCAGACCGGGTAGCTAATGCAGCGACCTTTCGTGCCCAGGTAGAGACCCTGCAAGAGGCCTTGGCAGAGAATGACAGAGATAAAGAGGCGTTTGATCTGCGAGTACGAGAACTTGATGAAGCTTGGATCCGCGTATGGCAACCTGTTGGAATCACCCCGCTATCCCCAAAGGAAATGAGCGGTTGGCTGGCTGAGATGGATAAACTCCGCTTCAAGGTGGGTGATATCTTCAAAAAGGAGCAGGAAATCGGGCTGGATGTGAAGCGGAGGAAAGATCTTAAGCAGGCGGTACAAAAAGAGCTTAATTCCATGGGAGAGGAGGGAACGCCTGCCGGTGAAGAGCTTGGTCCTGTTCTGATTTTAGCGGAGACTGTCTTGGAGAGGATTGCCGGCCAGAAGACGGATCTTGAAAAATTAAAAGAGAGGCAGGAAAAAGCGGAAAAGGCTTTTCATCAGGCAGTGGAAGATCTTAAAGCTGCGCAGGAGGCCCTGTCCAAGTGGCAGGAGCAGTGGCGAAAGGCACTTTTTGGTTTGGGACTTAAGGACGAAGTCTCCACTCTTGAAGCCATTGACCTTATTGAAACCCTGCAGAGCTGCTTTGACAAGTTGAAAGAGGCAGATGATCTTAAAAAGCGCATTGACGGCATTGACCGTGATGCGGCTGAGCTCGAGAAGGAGGTTAATGCCCTGCTTGAGAAGGTGGCCCCTGACATGTTGGCCTTGCCTCTGGACCAGGCAATTCTGCAATTGCGGACCATGCTCAGCCAAGCACAAAAGGACGGCACCCTGTATGACAAACTTTCTGAGGAGTTAGACTCGCTGCAGGAAGAGGTTTCTGCTGCCAAAAAAACTTTGCAAAGTGCAAATGAGCAGATGGATGAACTCCTTCGGATAGCCAAATGTGAAAAGTCGGAAGAGTTGGCGGCGGTAATCGGCAGGTTTACGGAATATCAGAGGCTGCAGGAGAAAATTTCTGATACTGAGGCAATTCTGGCCAAGATCGGGGCTGGTGTGCAGATTGAAGAGCTTGCCAGACAGGCGGCAGAGGTTAATGCCGATGAATTGCCCGGCCTGATAGAGTCGCTGAGGAGAGATATTGAGGAAAGTATAAATCCTGAAATCAAAAAAAATTCTGAGGTGATCGGCGAGGAAAAAACCAAGCTTGCCGCCATGGATGGCAGCGCCAAGGCTGCTGAGACCGCGGAGGAAATGGAACATGAGCTGGCCCGGATACAGCGACTGGCTGAGAGGTATGCGCTGTTAAAGCTGGCCTCCAAGATTTTGCAGCAAGAAATCGAACGCTACCGGGAAGAACATCAGGACCCGGTTTTGAAAATTGCCTCCGGGTATTTTAACGATTTGACCATGGGCTCCTTTGCCAGCCTGCGTACCGATGTGGATGATAAGGGTGAACCTATTCTCGTCGGTGTACGGCCGGATAACTTGCGTCTGACAGTGGAAAAAATGAGTTCGGGAACCCGTGACCAGCTTTTCCTTGCCCTACGCCTGGCCACCCTGGAGTGGCGCCTTGAAACCAGCGAGCCCGTGCCCTTTATTGTGGATGATATTCTGATCAACTTTGATGATGACCGGTCCAAGGCAACCCTCACGGTCTTGGCTGATTTATCAAAGAAGAACCAGGTGATTCTTTTTACCCACCACAGGCAGATTGTGGACGAGGCGAACAGTATTAAAGGGAAGGGAGTAATTCAAATCCACGAGTTGTGAGTGAAAAATTTAAAGTGTGTAATTGTCAAGTTCTTTGGCCGTCATTCAAGCGTTTCTGTGTCAAACCTTTACGGGCTGTTGCCCAAAAGTGATTTTGTGATATTTCTCGACAATATCGTGGCATAGCGAGGACTTAACTTATTGATTTTATTGAATGCAGTTCTTGACTAGATTGCTAATTTTTACCAAATTTGTATTTGGGCAACAGCTCGTTGAATTGTGAATTACACTTTTCTTTATTCACTATTCAAGATTTTGACCAATTTTTGCGAATACGCACAACGTGGAAGTCCATCGCATGTCCTCCGCTATGCAAGGTGGCCGAGATGTGGTTGCTTGTTATGTGGACCACAAGAGCAATATAAGGATTGAAAGAATGAAAGAGGAATATGATTTTTCTAAAGGTGAAAGAGGTAATTTTTTTCGTATATTAAAAAGTGATATAAATATAGCTGAGGTTATGCAATAAACTGCCTTTAAGCGAACAGGAGCATTGAGGCGATCACAAAATTAAAGATACAGTATAGGATGCTCAAAAATGACTTTAGATGAAATAAAAAAAATAGTTATACCTGCCTGTAAAACATTCAACGTAGAACGACTGGGTATTTTTGGTTCATATGCCAGGGGAG
>JAFCZU010000545.1 GCA_019314185.1 Deltaproteobacteria bacterium
AGAAAAGGTAAGATATTTCCCTTCTCTGTCTTTCATGACCTTTACAGCCTGGTCCATTGTATCCGTTAATTCAGCCATTTTTTCATGTCTCCTTTCAATATTAATTGAGTGATCGATTTGTTGAGTAATTTCCCACTCGACTATCCCCCAAATACCTTGCCAAGTATGGCGGCCATCTCTACAAAATCACTATCAGCATAAGTTACAAAACGGGGTCGCAGAGTATGGCCTTTTGCGATTGTGTCGCGGTCTCTATCCGGCAGAATGAGCATAATACGAATATTTCCAAGCAGGTCGCGAAGAGAAAGGATATCTGACAAATCTTCACTGCTTGCTGCAAGGAGAACAGCAATAAGCGGGTCATGCCTGGGCTGGCGAAGCCTGAAGGCAAAGCCGTCGATCGACTGATAAATTTCCGTGTTCTCTTTAGGAACTAACGCTTCAATCACTCTCTGAAGCCGCTTTCCGGATCTACATCTGTCCGGCGCATATAAAAACAATTTCATCTTCATATCAAGCCTTTGTGCTTGCCCTTTATTTTTAGGGGATTGCTTCGTTATTCGTTCTTTACTCCTCGCGATGACCGTCTGGAACCAGGGGGATTGCATTCAGATGCTAAATGTATATCAAAAAGTATGCCATGGGTTTTACTATTCCGGCAATTAAATACCCCAAAGCCGTCACTCCGGTGAAAACCGGAGTCCAGATGCTCTGCAAGTCCTTGAAAAGACTGGATAGCGCTAAAGCTTCACTACGTGCCCGGCTTTCGCCGGAATGACGGTTAAGTGCTATATCGGACTTTTTACGAGTTTATCAATTATGGCTTGCAGTGTTTTGATAGGATCAAACCTGATACGGAAAGGACTGAAGAACCGGCGAATCTGTTCTGTAAGAGAGGATTCGTTCCTGAAAAACAAGATTTTGTCCTGCTTTACAGGACACTAACAGGGAATGTCGGAAGGAATACGACCAAAGCCGGATATTTCACATTTTTTAAGAAGGGCATACAAACGGGATCGAGACAGACCGGAAATCCGACAAGCTTTTTTGATATTACCCTGAGTAAGCAATGTCAGCTCTTTTAAATATCGCCGTTCCAATTCAGCTATACCGGTTTCTCGAAATTTCCGCAGTGTGGGCAGGCTCCCGGAAAGACCGGAAACCTCTCTTTGGCTATTTTTGCTCCCCCGCCTGCGCGTCGCGCGCAAACAGGTGACTCCATTGCAGAGCGAGATTTGTGCCGCCTGGACGCGCATATGAACAGGTAAATGCTTTGGGAATAAGGTAGAGCTGTAACGTGCCGCCGCAAGCGCGGATTCCAAGATATTTACCAATTCCCGCACATTTCCGGGCCAGTTATATGCAACGAGCATCTCGAGAAATTCAGGAGAAAAACCCTTTGTTTCCGTCTCGTAACGTTCACAGAGTTTATCTATGAAGTACAGGGTCAGCTCCCTGATATCTTCGGGCCGCTCTCTCAGTGTGGGAAGGTTCATGGCTATGGATTCAAGACGAAAGAGCAGGTCATTACGAAACCGCCCTGCCTTTACCATCTCATGCAGATCTCGATTGGTTGCCACTATTGTTCTGAAATTGCTCTTGATTTCTTTTTTGCCGCCCACCGGTCGAAAATAGCGCTCCTGAAGCACACGGAGGAAAGCTTTCTGGACAGGCATCGGAAGTTCACCTATCTCATCGAGAAAAAGCGTTCCCCCGTCAGCCTGACTGATCAGACCTTCCTGCGCCCTGTCCGCTCCTGTAAATGCCCCTTTTTCATGCCCAAACAAAACGTTTTCGACAAGCGTCTCGGGAAGCGTGGCACAATCAACCACCACAAAACTTTTGTCTGCCCTGGAACTGTTGGCATGGACTGCTTGCGCGAAAAGTTCTTTGCCGGTACCTGTTTCGCCAGTAATTAGAACGCCGGCATCACTATTTGCCCCCTGGGCCACAAGATCAAAGCAAGCCTTAATCTGCGGAGACTTTCCAATAATGCCATCCAGCTTCAGAGCCGCCACCGGCTTTGCGGTCTTCTCCTTCCGATATTGCAAGGCGCGAACAAGCGACAATGCAATCTGTTTTATCGAAGACAATTTCTCAATATAATCCCAAGCGCCGGTTTTAATGGCAAGCTCTGCTCCATCCAAATCCCCTTCACCGGTAATAATAATCACCTCGGGCAAAGAAGGCATCTGCTTGATCTCCTGCAATACATCCAACCCATTCCCATCCGGCAGCCGCACATCAAGAAAAACAACATCAACTGCTTTCGAATAAGCCTCTTTGAGTCCATTCGCAAGGCTGAAAGCGCATATAACACCATGCCCCATCTGCTTCACCATATCGGACAGTGTGTCACAAAGCATTTTGTCGTCATCTATAATAAGAAC